>CATPCK010000430.1 GCA_955652655.1 uncultured Ktedonobacteraceae bacterium
CGTCGCTTTTCGTCGGGGGGTATGGGTGAGCGTCTCAAAGTGCGTGCGGGCATCAGAAAGCCTCGACTCAAAGTCGCTACGGTGATGATTATGCGTGACGATGCGGCGTGATCTTCGCCCGAATTTATGGAGACCCCAAACATGGGAATTAACACATCAATTGTTCGTAGGCAAGCGGACTCATGTAGCGGAGCGTGGAATGTCTCCGGGTCCGATTATAAAAGGTTTCAATGTCATCAAAGGTGATGCTCCTGGCCTGCGCTCGTGTCTGAAATGACTGGCACTCAATGCATTCGCCCTTGAAACTATGGAAAAAGCTTTCCATTGCGGCATTATCTTAACAATCAGCAGTACGACTCATGCTTGCTACCATGCCTTCTTGCTGCAAGAGCGCTTGATAGCTCTCACTCGTGTAGGTACTCCCACGATCCGTGTGATGGAGTAATCCGGCCTGTGGGCGGCGACGAGCGGTTGCCATGCGCATCACCTGGACAACCAGCGTCGCGTTCTGAGTAGCGGCCATAGACCATCCTCCCACCATCCGCGAAAACAGGTCAAGCACCACCGCCAGGTACAACCACCCCTCTGCTGTCCAAATGGACGTTGTGTCGGCCACCCATTTGGTGTTGGGCTGATCGGCGCTGAAGTCCCGCTGCAGCAGATTGGGAGCCACCGGCGCGCCTGGTTCACTTTTCGTGGTGATCGTGCGATGGCGTGGGCGTTGTGCAAAAAGCCCTTGTTCTCGCATGAGGCGAGCCACCCGGATCTCGCGCACAATGCATGCCCTGCGCATGCAGTTCCGCGTGAATCCGTGGGCTGCCATACACACAGCGATTGGCCTGGAAAGCCGTCTTCACTTGCGCAGGCTCGTTGGGCATCTTCTCGGCTGTGCTGGCTGGGCGGGCGCTTCGACCCGGCAGAGTACCCACTCACAGAAACTTCCAGCACCCGGCACAGAGTCGTCATCGGATACCCGTGCCGATGTTCCGCTATGAACTGAGATTTCATGGCCGTTCGCGCGAAAAGATGCTTATGGCTTTTTTTAGTCTATCCCGCTCCTGTTTCACAATTTCCCATTCACGCTTGAGGCGGCGGACTTCCTCTTCTTGGGCCGTCTGATGGCCACTGCCTGGGAAGGCTTCGGGGCCGTGCTCAGCCAGTTCCTTACGCCATTGATGGATCGACGTGTCAGAAATGCCCAGTTCACGAGCGACTTGTGCGATCGGTTTCCCGCTGGTCTGGGCCAGTCGTACCGCCTCCCGCTTCAACTCGATCGTAGAGGCCTTTTGAACCTTTTGCATGATCCTTGTCCTCCTTCTGGAATAGTATACTCGAAGGTTTCACTACTCCACGAATTCGGGGTAAGATCACAGGCAGATGAGCCCATCGCTGTCGATGGCAAAAGTGTGCGCGGCGCAACGACTGGGGAGCAGAAAGCTCCCCACCTGTTGTCCTTTTGTACCCATCACCGCCAGGAAATCCTGCTTCAGGTGCGCGTCGACTAGAAGACCAATGAAATTCCTATCGCCCAGCAAGTGCTGCCGTGTCTACCGGTGGCTGGGCGCGTCTACACCGCTGATGCCCTGCATACCCAGGTGGACTTCGTGGCCCTGGTACGCGCCTGGCTGGGCGATGTCGTGTTGACTGTCAAAGCCAATCAGCCCACCCTGTATGACGATCTGGCCACTTATTTTGCTGACCCCGAGGCGAGCTATAAACAGGCCAGCACCACTGATTACCAACGAGGGCGCATGGAGATACGCAGCATCAAGGTCAGCACCGCGCTCAACGACTACCTCTCGCTCACCTGGCCCCACATTGCCCAGGTAGCCCAACTCACCCGCACGGTGACCGTGCGTCGCACCCACAAAACCACTCAGGAGGTCGTCTATCTGATCACTACCCTCTCCCCCATCCTCGCTTCGCCGTCTCGCTTACTCACGCTCGTGCGCGGGCACTGGTGTATTGAGAACTCACTGCACTATGTTCGTGATGTCACCTTTGGGGAGGACCGCTCTCGCCTGCGCACCGGTAACGCACCCCAGGTGATGGCCGCCTTGCGCAATCTGGCGATCACCCTCCTGCATCGGGGCGGCGACTTCCAGATCGCGGCCGCTCGGCGACATTTCTCCTATCACCCCGATGAAGCTTTCGCTCTCCTTCTTCCTCGACAGGTCGCTTAGCCTAGGATTGTTGAGAATTCACAAGCCCTGCCTATCTGGCCCGAATACTTGACAGCGGGTGTAGAATAGGAGTGGTTATGCGCGACCCCCTGTATTGTGTAACAGGCGACCACCTCATCAACCATATTGGTAGCGCGTCACAAGCCGTTTTCCTCTGTACTTTCAGCCATGATCCAGTATATTGTGCTTGGAGAGAGGGGTTCCGTGAACCTCGAACCCTCGTGATAGAAGCTCCTCGCATCAGGTCGATGCGATGGAGTCAAGTGCGCATATTTGCATCGCAAAGGAGAACACTATGCCAGGTAATAGGTGCGTTGTCTATGTGGAGCCGGGGAAGGTGAGCGTCGAAACGATCGACTACCCCAAGCTCGAATTACCGGAACAGAACCGCAAATGTGACCACGGTGTCATCCTGAAGATCGTGGCGACCAACATTTGTGGCAGCGATCAGCACATGGTGCGTGGCCGCACCACCGCTCCTAAAGGTCAAACGCTGGGGCACGAGATCACCGGTGAAGTCATTGAACTCGGTCGCGATGTTGAGTTCATCAAGAAGGGTGACCTCGTTTCTGTGCCGTTCAACATCGCCTGCGGACGCTGCCGGATGTGCAAGGCGGGCCATACCGGCGTCTGCCTCAACGTCAACCCTGCTCGACCCGGCGCAGCCTACGGCTATGTCGATATGGGTGGCTGGGTAGGCGGCCAGGCTGAGTATGTCTTGGTGCCCTACGCGGACTGGAACCTGTTGAAGTTCCCCGACCGGGACCAGGCCATGGCGAAGATCAAGGATCTGACTATGCTCTCGGATATCTTCCCGACCGGGTACCACGGAGCCTTCACTGCCGGCGTGACGACCGGATCGACGGTTTACATTGCCGGTGGCGGACCGGTTGGCCTGGCGTGCGCCGCCTCTGCGCAATTGCTCGGCGCTGCCGTGGTCATCGTCGGCGATATGAACCGTGAGCGACTGGCACAGGCGCGCAGCTTCGGCTGTGAAACCATCGACCTCACGCAAAGTGGCGAACTGCCCGACATGATCGAGCAAATCGTCGGTGAGCCTGAGGTCGATGCAGCCGTCGACTGTGTCGGCTTTGAGGCACGCGGCCACGGTGCTGGTGCAGGAGAGGCGCCTGCAACGGTACTGAACTCTGTCATGGGCATCACTCGCGCTGCCGGGCGAGTGGGCATTCCTGGCTTGTATGTAACGGGTGACCCGGGCGGCATCGACGAGCATGCCAAAATCGGCCAGCTTGGTATCCGCATTGGTTTGGGCTGGGCCAAGTCCCTCTCATTTACTACCGGTCAGTGCCCGGTCATGCGCTACCATCGCCAATTGATGAATGCGATCCTGCACGACAAGGTGCAGATCGCCAAGGCAGTCAACTCCACGGTCATTTCTCTGGAGGAGGCCCCACAGGGCTACGTGGATTTCGACAAAGGTGCTGCCAAGAAGTTCGTCCTCAACCCGCATGGCATGATCACCGCCTGAGTGACGGGCCAGCGGACGATCACGAGCGAGAGGAGAAGAGGTCACGGGCTTTGTTCGTGGCCTCTTCTTAATCTTGTATCGAAAGTTACTATTCGGAAGGAGGGTGTCTGCCAGACATGATAGGCCGCTACGGTATGGATAGGACGCCAATGATTGTCTATTTCGTAGGCCCCATCGTTGGAGGTATTCTTGGTGTCCTGGTGTATGGCTTCATAGCACGCGCACGTGTGGGAGGTGCCCCTGAACTCGGCGGCATTGAAAAGTCGGCTGTCGAAGGCGAATCATAAGCATGCATGGATGATGTCGCTATCCCCATCATCGAAGACCGTGACCTGAAGGTCAGCGAGTGGGTGCTTGCCTTTGTCAATGGTATGGGCGGCACCCCGCTAATCGAGCTGTACGTCGTTGCCAACGAACTCACTAAACGGATGTTCCCCAGAAAAAGGGGGATGCTACGATGGAAGATCAGGAACAGATACAACGAGACTGTCTGCTTGCAGCACTCAAATACTTTGAACCGCATGCATTGAGGAGCGACCATCCGATGCTGATGGAGCTCCAGCTTGACCAGGAAGAGCAGGCCAGCTACACGCATAAATTTTTTGTCATGGTACAGGACAGAGGAGCCATTGTCTACCGGATGGGTGCAGGTCAGTATGCTGTGAGCGAGAACATCATCCCTGACGATCCAGCACGCGAGAAGGAAATGAATCGCCTCTTTGACCTGATCATTCGCGGTATCCCTGATGATCTACCAGAAACTGTGGCTGCTCTCTGTCGCTCCCGGTTGCAGCATGCAGTCACTGAGCTGCTCGGGAAAACACGTCTGAAAGCTCTCAAGATCACGATCGAAACAGCTGCTTCTCGGCTCGACATGCGTGCAGGTTCCCCTCTAGAGACGGAACATCCAGGTCAAACGAGACCGAGTGACGATCCCCCAATTGAGGTCCGGGCTCTCCAATACCAAGCGCAACAACCGCTCTTTACGTTCGAGCAGTTAGTTGTCCCTGACGCGCTCATGGAAGATCTTCTCTCCGCAGTCGAGGTCACGCGGGTAGAGCGCAAAGTCTTCGACGAGTGGGGGCTCAGGACAATCCAGCCCTTTCCGCACTCTGCTTTGAATTTTCACGGACCACCAGGCACAGGGAAAACGCTGGCAGCCCATGCTATCGCACACACCCTCAAGCGGTCCATTTTAGTGGCGAGCTATGCGGAGATTGAAAGCAAGTTTCATGGGGAGGGGCCAAAAAATGTCAAGGCGATCTTTCATGCAGCCGAGAGAGAGCAAGCGATTCTGTTTATCGATGAAGCCGATTCGTTGCTCTCCAAGAGGCTCACCGAGGTCACCCAAGGGTCCGAGCAAGCCGTTAACTCGATGCGGAGCCAGTTGTTCATCTGCCTCCAGGAATTTCGCGGCGTGGTGATCTTTGCCACGAACCTGGTCGAGAACTATGATAAGGCGTTTGAGACGCGGGTACGCCATCTCCACTTCCCACTGCCAGACGAACACTGCCGACGAGAGATCTGGCGCAGACACCTGGTGCCACAGTTGCCACTGGCAGAGAACGTCTCCATCGATCAACTTGCAGCTTATGCTGACGACATCTGCGGTCGAGATATCAGAAATGCCGTCATTGACGCAGCAGTAAGAGTGGCTCGATATGGGAAAGCTCAGGTCGAACTACGTGACCTCATCGAGGCGGTAGAGCGGATTAAGGCGGCAAGGATCGCTGTCAAGTCTCATGAGGGTCGGAGTTAGAATCAAAGGAAGAGGCAGAAGTGACCAAGAAGGGCAGTTTGAGCCAGAGCACAAACTGCCCTTCTTGGTCATTCAAAATAGGCCACGCACACCTGAAAGTGCGCGATCTGCAGCGCTCGGTAGGCTTCTATACACACTTCCTGGGGCTCCACGAAACTGAGCGAGTTGGTGACGCCTATGCTTTTCTTACAACTGGGACATTTCACCACGAAATTGCTTTACAGCAGGTCGGCCCTAACGCGCCAACTCCGCCCGCGTATAGCACAGGGCTTTATCATGTCGCGTTCGAAGTACCTGACCGGCGTTCATTTGCCCAGGCATATCGGACACTAACAGAGGCAGGTATCGCTGTAGCAACCGTCGATCACTTCATCAGTTGGGCAATGTATTTTGACGACCCGGATGGGAATGGATTAGAGATCTACGGTGACTCCCGCGCTTTACCCGGTGGTCGCTCATTGTGGCATGGTGAGAACGCTCCGCTAGACAGGGCAACTATTCTGGCTGCTCTGGCAGAATGAACTATCTCCTCCTGTCAGAACGTTAGAATAACTAACCGATCCGTGCAACCTTAATTCTCGGCGACCAGGCTACCAAGGAGCAAGTTTCATATGCCCCAACCATCTTCCTCTACCTTTGCAGCAAGCGGACCTGAAGTACCTGCACAGAGCAGACCTCCCAGTGATATTCCTGCGCGCATTTTTGCGATTTGCCTGACCTCGGTACTCGTCGCCGTTCACTACACGAACTTCGGCCCATTGATCCCTACTCTCATTACCGATATACACATCAATAGTGGTGAGGCTGGCCTATTCTCGACATTCCTATTTTTAGGCCTGGCCGTCATGTATATTCCGGCGGGCATATTGACAGACCGCTATGGTCAGCGCCCTGTACTCATTGGTTCCTCCGTAATCCTGGTGCTTGGAAGCATTTTACTGCCGCTCTTCCCCAACCTGGCCTGGGTACTCGCATGTCGTTTCATAGTTGGTCTTGGCTCGGGAGCCGCTTTTGTAGCGGGAGCTGGAGTAGCATCAAGCCTGGGTAGGCATTCATCACTGGGGCAAGGCTTGTATGGCGGGTCTGTCCAGGTTGGCTCAGCAATGGGGCTTCTGGTCACCCCGTACCTCCTATCCCTCTTTGGTTGGCGTGGCTCTTTTCTCTTTTGGGGCCTGTTGGGTATCTTATCAATCATCACCTGGCTCTTTGTCCGCGATGGGCATGAGAAACCAGAGACCAAAAACATTACCATTGGAGCAGGAGTTCGCTCCCGCGCGGTATGGACACTGGGGCTTTCGCACATGGGAACCTTTGGTCTTGGTAATGCAATTGCTGCATGGATCGCCGTGTACCTGTCTTTTCAATACGGCCTACCACTGGCCCTGGCAGCTACACTCGGTTCCCTTGCATTATTGACCGGCATGTTTTTCAGGCCATTAGGAGGTATTTTGATCGCTCGTAACATCATTGGAGCTATTCCCCTCTTGCGCCTGGGC
>CATPCK010000431.1 GCA_955652655.1 uncultured Ktedonobacteraceae bacterium
TCATTGGAGTGTTCCAGGGCTTGTAACAGTCTTACACTGCAGCCGACAAATAGTGTCCGCGTCGCTCCGGGGAGGGACAGTGAATTGCACTGGGAGAAGTACCGATACAATCACTTTTTGGAAAAGGAGGATGGTTATGATGCCTGAGGCTAGCGAGATATCCACCGCTAACGGGGGAAATGCTTCACGGAGTCTTCCTCGGCCTATTAGGCCATATAGCAGCGTGGTCTGGCGAACAGGCGGCCACGAGATACGACGAAAGGAAACTTCTATGGCAAAAGCAGGTGATCGCATTGACAATCCTGTGACTGGTGAGCGCATAGTTGTCCTCCAGTCAGCACAGGAGACTGATGGGGAACTCTTCGCATTTGAACTCTCTGTCAAGCCCCATGGGTTTGTGTCTGCCGAACACGTTCATCTCAAACAGGAAGAAACTTTCGAGGTGACCAGGGGCACGATACGCTTTCGCATCAATGGGAAAGAGGCAGATGCGGTTGTTGGACAGAGGGTCGTGGTGCCATCAGGGACCCCTCATAGCTGGTGGAACGAAAGCTCCGAAGAGGTTGCGGCGACGGTGTGGTTACGACCCGCGTTGAAGACCGAAGTCTTCTTTGAGACCTTCTTTGGGCTTGCACGAGATGGAAAGACGAATAAGCGTGGGCTACCCAACCTCTTCCAGACAGCTGTGCTCGTGGCAGACTATCAGGAAACAAAGGTGCTGCTTCCCCCTCCTGTGCCAATCCTCCTGAAGCTGCTCACTCCTCTCGCACGGCTGCTGGGCTATCGATCAAGCTATCCGCAGTACAGTAGCGCCCAGCCGAACTCAGCCGTGGAACTGCTGGCAGATTCGTAAGGAAGTAAGGAAGGCAGGGCGTCAGGGGGGTAGAGTCCTTAGTTGTGTCCCCTTTTCTCGGGACAATATGTCCCAACACAAAGGGGACACTGCTCCCTCCCTCCTCAGGACAGGAATCAGGTATGCTGAGGATGGAAGCACAGGAAGCCAGCATGCAGGGAAGTACCACACTAGCACGGCACTGCCAGGTTTATCTGTCTCTTCCATATTCCGCAAGACCACTAGTATTCACGACAAGTGATGAAAGGAATTCTCAAGATGGTCAACGTCGAAACGAGTATCATCATCAATCGCCCCATCGAGGACGTGTTCGCCTTTCTGACTGACGCCAGGAACAATCCGCTATGGCAAGCCAATGCGGGCTTGAAAGCAACGCGGCAAGAGCCTGAAGAGCCGGTAGGTGTTGGCACCAGGATCACGGAAACCTGGCAATTTCTGGGGCGCACGGCCGAGGCGACGCGCGAAGTCACAGAGTATGAGCTGAACCAAAAATACACGGCCCGGCATCTTCGAGGTGCTAGCCCCATCAAAGAGGGCACGCTGCTCTTTGAGCCGGTGGCAGAAGGGACCAGATGCACCTTCACGGCCCAGCTCCAGGCGGGAGGGCTATTTGCCCTTGCCGAGCCGTTACTTGCTAACACCTTCAAAAAATCGATGCAAACCAGTCTGGCCGAAGCAAAACACGTGCTTGAAACACGTCGTTGATGTCCGTCCTGCCTCTGCGCTTCTTCGCGCATCGCAACAAGGAGGAATTACTATGTCAGCAACCAAAGTTTCTTCCACCAGCTCAGGGACCACCACGCCCCGTCGCAGGCGCTCCGTCCTGGATGTGACGATGCTGGTGGGGCTCTTTATCGTCGTTGTGGCCGATGGGGTGGCCCAGGTCCTCGAAGGAGCGATCGTCCCGCCTGTCCTGATCTTCCAGGCCCTCTATCTGCTCTGCGGCATTATCGTGGCGACCCGCTGGCGCTGGGCGATGCTCTTGCCACTGGTGGTTTGCCCGCTCGGCATCGTGGCAGACTTCGCCTCGGGGTTTCCTGAGTATACCCTCACCCATCCCAGCAGTAATTATGTCGCGTTCGCCCTCTTCGTGCTGGAGTACCCGTGCCTTTCGCTGGTCATCGGTGTCAGCGTCATCAAGCTCGTGCAAACGCTGCGGCGTGAGCCGTTCCACGCGCCGCGCTGGCTGTCGCCCGCGCCGGGCGTCGTGGTTGGACTCATCCTCGGCGCGCTCCTGATCGGAACCATCGCTCAGGCGCCGACTGCGGGTGGCCCGGCCACCAGTCAGGCGGGGAACGCCACCGTCCACCTGACGGCCAATCGGTTCGCCCCGGATATCATAGCCCTCCATAAGGGCGACCGGCTTCTCATCGTGGACGATGGTCCGGTCCCGCATACCCTCGCCAATGGGTCCTGGAGCGCCGACAATCGGCCCGTGCCAGGCGTGGAGCCGGGAGCGCCCCTGGTCAACACCGTCGCGCTTAACAACAACACCGTCACGCTTGGCCCGTTCATCACGGTAGGCACCTACCATCTCTATTGTACTATCCATCCCGGCATGAACCTGACGATCCTGGTGCAGTGAGCGATCCCACAGTGGGCAGGTGCCACTGGAGGGCCGAGGGTGAAGAAGCCTAGCATCAAGCGCAGCGAGAAGCGCGGTGACAGAAAAATAGATGTAGAGATGGAAAAAGTGGTTTCCTCTCAGGAAAGGACTGGGTTGAGAGCACACAAGCTTCACAAAAAGTATATGAATCAGGAATTTAGTCAAACGACAAGTTGCTACGTTTCGCAAGATCAGCCGTATTCACGACAAGTGATGAAAGGAGTTCTCAAGATGATCAACGTAGAAACGAGTATCAGCATCAACCGCCCCATCGAGGAAGTTTTTGTGTCCGTGAGTGATCACCAGCACCATCAAACACGGAGGAAATCATGCCATCCCTAAACACATCTATTGTAAATCCACTCAACGGTGAACGAGTAACCTTTTTGGTTACTGGTCAAGAGACGAACGGTGAGTTCGAGAAGATCAAGGTTGAACTGCCATCTCATGCGTCTGGGCCCCCACTGGTTTATCATCTAGCCTTTACAGAAGCATTTGAAGTGCTGGAGGGTCAGTTGGATGTGTCCATTGGTGGGAAAAAGCACCATAGCGTCCTTGCAGCAGGTGAGAGAGCGCTTGTGCCGCTCAGTACCCTGCATCGGTTTTGGAATAGTAGTAACGCACCCACCGTCTTCACGGTTGAAATCAGACCGGCACGTCAATTTGAGAAAATGATGAGAGCAATAATTGGATTGGCGAATGACGGAA
>CATPCK010000432.1 GCA_955652655.1 uncultured Ktedonobacteraceae bacterium
TGTTTAGTATAAACTAATCATGAGCCACCTGAAGAAATTTTTTTTAATGAAAAGTAGACCAGGTGAGTACTGATCTGCTATCGTGAGAGGTCTTAAAGACTTCTTTCACGATAGGAGACCCGTGGAGATGATTAGTGTGGAACAACACGAAACAATCCGACGACTGTATTACCTGGAACACAGATCAGGGCGACAGATCGCTCAAACACTGGGAATTTCGCGGCATAGTGTGGCAAAGGCCCTGGAGTCTGAGGTTGCATCAACCTACACCCTCACCAAGCCACGTGAAGCTCCACAATTGGGAGCTTACAAAGCCCGCATTGACGAGCTGCTGACGGAAAATCGGCGTATGCCGAAGAAACAGCGCTACACCGCCCACAAGATCTTCCAGATGCTGCAAACGGAAGGGTACACAGGCAGTGAATCGAGCGTGCAGGGATACGCTGTGGACTGGCGCAAAGCACATCGGCGACCAGCAACGTTCCTTCCCCTCGAATTTGAGCCGGGAGAAGATGGGCAAGTGGACTGGGGTGAGGCACAAGCGATCATTGCAGGAGTTCAACAAACCGTCCAGATTTTCGTCATGCGACTCTCGTACTCTCGACGCAGCTTTGTCATGGCCTTTCCTGCACAAAAGCAAGAAGCCTTCTTTGAGGGACACATCCATGCCTTTGAACACTTTGGTGGCGTTCCTCACCGCCTCAGCTACGATAATCTGAAAACAGCCGTGAGAATCCTGGTGGAAGGCCGTGTCAGAGAAGAGCAGCGTGCCTTCATCGCCTTTCGTAGCTATTATCTGTTCAGTAGCCATTTTTGCACTCCTGGTCAAGGACACGAGAAAGGCGGCGTAGAACACAGTGTGGGATTTTCGCGCCGGAACTTCATGGTGCCCATTCCACGGGTCGCCTCCTTTGAAGAACTCAATAGATATCTGCTCGGTGAGTGTCAACGAGATGATGTCCGGATCGTGCATGGACAGAAAGTGAGTATTGGACAGGCCTGGCAACAAGAACGTCCGTTGTTGCGTTTGCTTCCTACGCGTCCATTCGCTTGCTGTGTGACTCGTCAAGCCAGCTTGACTCCCTACAGCCAGATCATCTACGAAACGAACCGCTATTCAGTTCCTGTCGAGAAAGCCCGCAGCACGCTGGTGGTCAAAGCCTATCCTTTTCATGTGGAGATTTTCCATGAGACGGATTTGCTCGCTCGTCATCCTCGTAGCTATGAACACGGACAAGACATCTTTGACCCTTTACATTATCTGGCTTTGTTAGCGCAACGACCAGGTGCCTTTGAGTATGCTCGTCCCCTCAAGGGATGGCGCAAAGAGTGGCCTGCGGTCTATCATCGCCTGCTTGCCATCTTGCGGGAGAAGTGGCCTGAAGGCAGAGGCGTCAAAGAGTTTGTGCAGGTGTTGCGTCTGCATCAAGAAGCTCACGCGTCTCTGATTGAACAAGCCGTGACTCAGGCACTCTCCTACGGGTGTGCTCATTTTGATGGCGTGAGCCACTGTTTACATCAGCTCACTCACCCCTCTCAATCCGTGCCCAAATGGGACCTGTCCGCTCACCCTCAACTCAATACGCTTGGAACCCAACCGATCGATTTGTCTTGTTACGAACAATTAGTAGAAAGGCATTGCCAAGATCATGAGCAACGAATTGTTACTGGAAACGTACTTGAAGCAACTCAGACTTCCTTGTTTTCTTGAGTCCTATCAAGCCTTGGCCCAGGAAGCAGCACGAACCAACCTGTCGTATGAACGCTACTTGTTGGCCTTAGCACAAGAAGAAGTGGCACGTCAGGATGCCAGTCGCATTGAGCGAGCCATTGCGAATGCTCACTTCCCGGTCCTCAAAGAATTGGCCGATTTCGATTTTAGCGTCGTTCCTGATGTTCCCAAACCACGCATTTTGGATTTGGCACAAGGTGGCTATATGAGTCGAGCTGAACCGATCATTTTGATTGGAAATCCAGGCTTAGGGAAAACACACGTGGCCAGCGGATTAGCGGTGGCTGCCTGTCGTCAGGGACGCAAAGTCCGTTTTTACAATGTGGCCGGCTTGGTCAACGAGTTGACGAAAGCGCAACAAGACTATCGACTCTCACGGGTCATGGCCCAGATCAGCAAGCACGATCTCATTGTGCTAGATGAATTGGGTTTTATCCCCTTCACCACGACCGGAGCTCAATTACTCTTTCAACTGTGTTCAGCACTCTATGAACGGGTAGCGGTGATCATTACGACCAATTTACGTTTTGCCGAGTGGAATTCGATCATGGGAGGCGATGAACGGATGTCAGCAGCTCTCTTAGATCGTCTGACGCATCGAGCAACCATTCTCGAATTTGTGGGGACCTCCTTTCGTTTTCGCCAGCAACTCCAACGGCAGGAGCAACAAGATGCGCCCTCTTCAGAAGGGCCCATGAGCCAGAAGGAGTAAGTCCTCTTTCTTCTCATCCCTGGTTCTCATTAGCTCACTTTTCAATTATCACTACCCTCATTGGCAAAGACTGGCTCACTTTTCAATCGTAAAATGGTCCATCTTTCGATTATTCTCTTTCACCCTACTCTCTGAAGATGGCTCACATTTCGTTCAAAAATTGGCTCATGATTCACTTGACAAAAACA
>CATPCK010000433.1 GCA_955652655.1 uncultured Ktedonobacteraceae bacterium
AAGCATGGAGCGCCGGGAAGCCTGGTCGGCAGGGCCCGGCGTTTTTGTGTGGAAGCAGGGGTGATTGCTCCTCGACACGCGAAATACCGGGCACTCCACCGCGTGGAAAGGAGGTTTTCTGCCTATGTCAGCCACGATTTCGCTGCTCTTTGGCCTGCTGGTGGCGATTGTCATCCTGGCCACCCTGGCGACACGATTACGCCTGCCCTACGCTATCCTGCTCGTCCTGGGAGGCCTGCTGCTCGGCTTCGTCCCGGGTCTTCCCGGGATTGCACTCGATCCTGAACTCGTGTTGGTGCTCTTTTTGCCGCCACTGATCTACTCGTCGGCCTGGCTCACCTCCTGGCGAGCATTTCATACGAACCTGCGTCCTATCTTGCAGCTGTCTCTGGGCCTGGTCCTGGTGACCACGTTCGTCATTGCCGTCGCGGCTCATGTCATCGCCGGCTTGTCCTGGCCGGTGGCCTTTGTCCTGGGGGCTGTCGTCTCCCCCACCGATGCCGTGGCGGCCAGTGCGACTGCCAAACAGCTCGGCCTGCCGCGCCGCATCGTGACCGTAATCGAGGGCGAGAGTATGGTCAATGACGCGACCGGGCTCGTGGTCTACCGCTTCGCCGTTGCGGCGGTGGTCACCGGGAGCTTCTCCCTGTGGCAGGCTGGTCTGCAGTTTGTCGTCGTCAGCCTGGGCGGCCTCGTGATCGGACTGGCCATCGCCTGGCCGGTGGCCTGGCTGCACCGCCACCTGGACGATGCGCCCATCGAAATTACCATCACCCTGCTCACCCCCTACGCCGCCTACCTGCTGGCCGATGCCCTGCAGGTCTCAGGAGTCCTGGCCGTCCTCTCGGCAGGGCTGTACTTGAGTCACCAGTCGTCACGCTTCTTTTCCTCCAATACGCGCCTGCAAGCCAACGCGGTCTGGAACGTGCTGGTCTTCCTGCTCAACGGTCTGCTCTTTCTGCTGATCGGCTTGCAACTGCGTAGTATTCTGGCAGCCATTGCGGGCCACTCGCTGCTCACGCTCGTTTGGCAGGCGCTGCTCATCGGCCTGGCCGTCATCGCCGTGCGCCTCGCCTGGGTCTTTCCCGCCGCGTCCGTGCCGCGCCTGTTTAGCGCTCGCTTACGCGCCCGCGACCCGTATCCCGGATGGCGCCAGGTGGCGATGGTGGCCTGGATCGGCATGCGCGGTGGGCTCTCGCTGGCCGCGGCGCTGGCATTGCCCCTGACGCTCACCGACGGGGTGTTGTTCCCCCAGCGCGATCTGGTGATCTTCTTCACCTTCGGGGTCATCCTGGTCACCCTGGTCGGACAGGGGCTGAGCCTGGGGCCCATCATCCGGCTGCTCGGCCTCGAACAGGACGGTTCGCTGGAACGCGAACACGCGCAGGCGCACCTGGTGGCGGCACGCGCGGCGCTCTCCCGGTTGGATGAGCTGGCGACCGAGGCGTGGGCTCCCCAGGAGGCCCTCGCCCAGCTGCGTGCCCACTATGCTCACAAGCTGGAGACCCTGACCGAAGCGATGGATGGGGCGGGCGATGAGCGCTTCGACGGGCATGCGCCTATCCAGCAGCGACTCCGCCAAGAGGTGCTTGCCGCCGAGCGGGCTGCGGTGATCGGGTTACGCGACCGGGGCCGCATTGATGATGAGACGCTCCGTCTGGTCGAGCGGGAGCTGGACCTGGAAGAGCAGCGCTGGCAGGGCTAAGGAAACCAGAGGAAGAGGGAGAAACCATGCGTAGTTCACATACCACAGCGCCTACCCTCCGGATGATCGTGGCGGTCCATCCACACGCCTGGATGGGCCCACTGCAGCAGACAGGATACCGGGTAGGGGCCGCTGCATCGATGGCTCCTTCCTTCCTCTCCTTGTCACTGCTCGTGCTGGTCTTTGTCATCTCGCTCCTGCTGGCGGTAGGAGCTTCCGCCTGGTTTACCCGCAGGTTGGAGACCATCAGTGATCTCTTCGACCTCTCTGCCGGGCTCTTGAGTTTGCTGGGGGCGCTGGGAGCCAATATTCCCAATTATGTCGCCTCGTTCGTCGCAGCCGCATCCGGTCAGTTCGTGGTGGGTCTGGGCATCATTCTCGGTTCCAATATCTTCAATACGGCCATTATTTTGGGCATCTCCACCTTCGCAGCGAAAGCCCGGTACGGCATTGCCTTGACCCGCACAGCTGCCAAGGATGTGCGCGTGGTGGCCGTCTCTACCCTGGCGATCATGCTGACCACGCTGCTGGCCGTCGGGCTCCTCGCGTGGAGAGCTGGTAGCGCCACGTACCCTCTCTCCATCGCGGTGAGCGTGGGGCTCCTGGCCACGAACCTGCTCTCGCTTGGACTCTTCTGCGTGCTGGCCTTCCACGCTTTGCAGCGTGTGCCACATGGACATCCCGCACGAGGGACGCTCACTGCGCTCATCGATGAAGCAGACCCTCTCCCATCCGGCAAGAGGCGGATGGCCGCGACTCGCTCTGTTGGTGAAGCCGTGCTCGCGCTGGTACTGGCCCTGGGCGGCGTAATCGTGATGGTGCAGACGGGACAAGCCTTCGCGGCGGAGGTCCATCTGTCACCAACAATCCTGGGCCTCGTGGTCCTTGCGGTGGCAACCTCGCTACCCAATACCGTGGTCGCGTTCACTCTGGCCCGGACGGATCGCGCCTCCGCCTGCGTGGAGGAAGTCTTGAGCAGCAATAGCATCAATGCCACCCTGGGCATTGCGCTTCCCTTGCTCCTGTGGCAGCCCACCCATCCCGATCCCGGGCTGTTGTTCCCGGATGCGCTCCTCATGGTTGCGCTCACACTCACCGCGTTGATCGGCGCACTCAGGCAACGTGTGAGTCGTTTGACCGGGTTCCTGCTGGTCCTGGTCTAAGTGAGTTGGGTCGTGGTGCATGCCTTCGCATAGCACCTCGGGAAAGCAAGGAGAACACGTATGCTTACGCATCAACAGCTGCTCGTACGCCGGTTGGAACGGCTGCTCCTGACCTTTTTTCTCCTGGCTGCTCTTTTTCTGCTGGTGGTGTATGTCGCTGAACCATCCATGTACACGCAAACGCTCTTGCTCCAATCATCTCCGACGAATCGCTATCCCTTCCCAGTGACGCTGTTTCTCGTGGTCATTGTGGGGTGTATCTCCATCTTGATGGTAGGCGTCGTGCGGCATTGGCGCTGGGTGTTCTGGTTACTTTTGGTGGCCTTTGGAGCTATGATCCTTGAAATTCCTGCGACGATCTTCCAGCTGACTGGTATTTTTCCTAGCATTTTCCCTGTCTGGTACAGTCTGTGTCGGATGGGGGTCGCCATGATTGCGGTCGCCATTGCGGTATGGATGCTCCAGATCTATCGGCACTATGGTGTGTGGGCTCTGGGCAGGAAAGCCCCATCCGATGCGCGAGCCCGTGATGGAGCGATACCCCAAGCAAAAAGAGATCAATAGACGCATCACAAGAGGGGTTCCACCCCCTTGATTCATTGCATCGTGTTGAAAAGGAGCGAAGGGCGCGTCTGGGCGGCCATTGGCGCTCCTCTTCTCGTGGTGAGCGTGCCGGGAGTGCTGATGTGTCAGGTGCATCGCTCACCAGTCAAACCAGAAAGGAGGGAATGTCTATGAATCAGCAGATCCTGCTCGGCGTGGATATGGATCTCTCTCCAGCCACCCAGGCGATGCTGCAGATGGCCGGAAGCTTCCTAGTACAGCTCGCTCCACAGTGTCAGGCGCTGCTCCTCACCGTTATTCCTGTGCCCTATGATACGCCCTCCTCGCTCGGGCGCTTCCGCGGGCAGACGCCTTGCTTGTCTGCGACGACCGTGCAACGAACGCAGGCCAGGCAGACCCTAAAGCTGGCGCAGGCTGTGTTGGTACAAGCTGGCATCGCGCCTGGACGGCTGGAAACGCAGGTGCGTGAGGGCGTGCCTGTCGAGGAACTGGTGAAAGTGGCGAGCGTTCGGCAGGTGGCCTGCATCGTTCTGGGATATCGGGGCGCTGCGCTCTGGCAGCGGTTGCGACGGTTCCTGATGGGAAGTACGACCGCGCAGGTCTTGCGCAGGGCTCCTTGCCCGGTCCTGCTGGTGCCGAGGCCCTCGGGTCCCACCAATCTGGTCGCCTGGTATGAAGCGGCGATCACCCGCGAGCTGTCCGAACACGCCTCTGGGTTGTCTATCTTCACCCCAGAGGAGGTGGCTTCCCGCTTTCCTCCCCTGCACCGCACACACCTACGCCGCAAGGAGGTGACGGCCGCCAAAAAGGCCTTACAGCAGCTCGCTGACCGAGGGGTGCTCATCTGCCAGCAGGTCAAGGGGACCTTGCAGTGTTTCAATGATTGAAAGAGGCATGAGGGCATGAGGGCCAGCCGAACGGCTCTCTGCGTCCGAGGCCTCGGAGCCGCAGCCGGAGGAGCGGCTCGCACCAGAACAAGAGATCCGTTCCTGCGAGCGCACCTGGTCGTCATGCGTCAACAAGGCGGGTCATGGCCGAATGGGAGGGTCGATGAGCAAGCGAAGCGCCTCGATCCTGGTGGTGGATGACGAGCAGGAAATCGTGCGCGCCCTCCAGCGCAGCCTCAACGCCCACGGTTATACAGTCCGCACAGCGCACAGTGACGAAGAAGCGCTCGAGGCGGTGGCGAAGTGGCGACCTGACCTGTTGGTGCTTGATCTGCTGCTGCCGGGGATGAGTGGCCTGGAGGTGTGCCGACAGGTACGAGCGACCTCGAATGTGCCCATCATCGTGCTCTCGGTCAAAGATGCCGAAGCCGACGAGGTCGAAGCGCTCGACCTGGGGGCGGATGATTATATCGCCAAACCCTTTGGCATGAGTGAACTGCTGGCCCGCGTGCGCGCTGCCCTGCGCCGTATCGCCCGGGCAAAGAGCGGCACCGAGCCGCGTGTGCAGGTGGGGCCGCTCTCGGTTGATTTCGCGCAGCGGCGCGTCGTGCTGGGTGGGCAGGAGGTGTCCTTGACTCCCATCG
>CATPCK010000434.1 GCA_955652655.1 uncultured Ktedonobacteraceae bacterium
AATCACGGGCTTCGCTCACACGCTGCAAGAGTTTGTGGTTACGACTGGCAATCCAGCCGATGCGCAGCCCGCCGAGTCCCCACGGCTTGGTCATATCTGCGATGCTGATCGCATGCTCAACAACATCGATGATCGAGGGTGTGGGTTCGCCGTCGAGCGCGATCAGGCGGAAGACTTCGTCGTTGACCAGCAGTGCCCCAACGCGTTCCGCCATCCGTGCCATTGCCTGCATCTCCTCTACCCGCAATGTTGAGCCTGTAGGATTGTGGGGATGCACCAGGTAAATAAGGCGTGTTTTCTCGTCGATGAGTTGGGTGAGCCGTTCCAGGTCGGGTCTCCAGCTATCTTCCATGCGCAAAGGGAGTCGGCGTACCTCGAAGCCGAGGGCTTTGGCGACGCCTGTCAGGTTCTCATAGCAAGGCTCTTCGACGACCATATTTGCGCCTGGTTCCACCAATGACCAGGCGAGGAGAAAGAGAGCTTCACTGGCGTCTGATGTGATCTGGATGTTCTCGGCTTTCAGCGTCGTGTACAGGTGAGAGATTGCCTGGCGTAGACTTTCGCTGCCGGGATTTTCGATATAGCCAAGGCCAAGATTGAGGTAGCGAGAGGTCGTTTCCTCGTCTTCCAGTGCGAGCAACTCCTGTGTGGTGACATCATAAGGGCCGCTGGCAGTCAGGTTGCGTATTCCTGGGACAAATTCAAATTCCACAAACCAGCGTTCAAGGCGAAACGGAGACAGGGGATGAGGTGACATGAGGATTTCCTTTCGAGAATGTCCGCAAAACCTTCTCGCCAAGTGTAGCATATCTGATCATCCAGGTCTAGAAGTGCAGGGGGAGTCTTTGGCCCGAATCCCTGATGAGACAGGACAAAATGCGGCAGGCCAATGGGAGGGTTCCTACCCCACCCTCCTGCTGTGTCGTACGTTCGCCTGCCCACTCTATGAGTAGCTGTTGCCGGAACAGTGTGATCTGACGCCCCTACAAAATGTGTGGTGGACCTGAGCCGCCTTCAGTAATGATATCGAGCGATAAGGCGCTGCTGCGCAGAGCCTCGATAGCGTCCTTGCGCCTGTGTAGTTCTTCGGGGCTTCCACCAATTACTGCGCCATCCCAGCGAGCTGCGCGCCGGAGTTGACTCTGCTTTGAGCCGCCAATAACCCAGATGGGGATACACGGTTTCTGCTGTGGCGCGTGCATATGCACTCGACGCTGCTACGCATCTCCCGTAGGGAGGAGTAGTGACCCTCATAGAGAAACGTGCGCAGAGACTCGCCTTGCCACCGGCTATCGAGGATCTCCACTGCCTCATCAAGCCGCCGAGCACGTACCCTGGTATCCAGCAAACCAGATGTATCTTGTTCCAGAACGCCCAGGCCGGCGGTGAGGATCACACGTCCACCAGAAAGTTGATCGAGCGTAGCAGTTTGTGCAGCCACGTACCAGGGAAGTTGTTCTGGCAGCGGCGTCAACATGGTTCCCAGGGAGATACGTCGGGTCCGCGTGGCAATCGCCGTCAGTGTGATCCAGGCAGTCATCCAGTCATCGGAGAGGAAGACACCATCCCAGCCAGCAGCCTCCGCTTCCTGGGCTAGCTCGACAATTGGGAAACGCGCCTCGGGATCGCAAAATCCCTTCCGTATAGCTCTAAAAAGACTCTTTCAACACGCTGGTTTCATTTTGAGATAATCTCTTAGTTTAGCTCCTGTACCGGCTCTATGTACAACCGGGCCCATATCATCTGGTCAGCTTGAATGCCCTGGAGGGTCACTCCCCTCACAGTGAATTTCTTTCCATCTGTTTGCGTCCCATGATAGTGCAATTCAGCCCATACGGTCTCTCCCTCTACCACCTCGTTGAGGATATCTACCCGCATATCCGGAACCGTCGTGAAAAAGAAGCTCCAGTTTTTCCGCACCCCCACCTGCCCGCTGAAGGCCCTTTCAGGGTGGAAAGGCTGCTCGCTGCGAAAGTCTGGAGCAAAACACGCCAACATAGCATCCAGGTCGTGTCGATTCGCGGCCTGAATCATGCGCTCGAACACCAATTTAGGGGACGAATGCGTTTGCGCTCCCTGTACTTGTTCCTCTAACATTGAAAATCCCATCTTTCTTATATAGAACTCATTCGTTCTTCGGCGGTTCTCCGTGCAACCTCCTCCATCGGTGTGAGGCGAATTCCAAAAGTGCTGGCGGTCTGAGTCATAGCTATTGGTGAATCACACAGATCGAGACTCGCCAGGATTGGTGCGACCGATTCCGGTAGTCCTGGAAACGGCTCACCTGGTACCAGAGTCTTGATGGGAATCTTGCGCTCCAGCACGCGCTCATAGATCGCCACCGCATTGCGGAAGCTCAAGGGTTCCGGCCCACCCAGGATCAACTTGCGGTTAATGGCTGCAGGGTTGTCGATGGCAGCGACGATGAATGCAGCGACATCGACAGCGGAGATGAACGAGTGTTTGCGGCGCCCTTCCCCCATGATCATGACTGGTTGCCCCATCATCGCTGGCATGCCCACGATCAGGTTCACCATGACTTCCATATAGGCGTTGGGCGCCATGATGGTATAGGGCATACCGCTCTCACGCAAGTACTCTTCCGTCTTGCCCTTGGCCTGTACGAAAGGAACGGGACTGTCAGGATCGGCATTCAGAGCCGACACGAAGATGAAATGGTTCACTCTGGCGGCTTTGGCCGCATCAATCAGGTGACGATTACCTTCGAGGTCTACGCTTTGTGGGTTATCCTCACCGCCACGGCCTGCCGAGTTCGCAGTTGTAATGACGACATCTACGCCCTGGCAAACTGTATCGAGCGAACCTCGATCTTTAAGATCGCCCATGGCTACCCTGGCTCCTGCCTCAGCAAGTGGCTGGTAGTTTGAGTGTGGCCGGGCGAGTATGCGCACTGGCTTCCCTTGTGCCAGCAGCATCCTTGTGACTACGCCACCAAGGTTGCCGGTAGCTCCTACGACGAGTATCATAGTTTTTCTCCTTGTTGCAAATTAGGAAGTAGAAAAGATCAATTTCCTGATTAGAGTATACTTGACCGTTTTTTATTCCACCACGAGGAATATCCACATAATCCCCACATATTTCTCGGGGACAGAGAGTGTGCTATGATGTTGGAAGAGTTTTCTTGTGAAGCAGGAAGGACAGTTAACGAGAAGACGATATATGAAGGAACAAACAAGCTTCGGTGTGCTACTCAGGCGCTATCGTATAACTGCAGGCCTCTCACAGGAGGCTCTGGCAGCCCGCGCCAGCCTCAGTACCCGCACAATCAGTGATCTTGAGCGCGGTATCAATCGCACACCACACTACGATACGCTAGAGCTTTTAACCAAAGCCCTTTCCCTGCCCTCGCAACAACGTGCACTGCTGCAGGCAAGCGCACGACCAGAGGTAACTCCTACTGTCCTTGCTTCCCCTACTGTCCTTGATGACTATACTTCCCCTTCCTCGTTTGAACTTCCTGTTCCGCCTACCTCGCTGATTGGTCGTGGGCAGGACCTCTCTCGTGCACTTGTCCTCATCCGTCGTGACGATGTGCGCCTGCTTACGTTGACTGGGCCAAGTGGCGTCGGCAAGACGCGCCTCGCCCTCCAGATCGCGCACGACCTCACCGATACCTTTGAAGACGGCATTTGCTTTGTCTCGCTAGCTCCTCTCCGTGATGCTGCACTCGTGCCAGAGGTTGTCGCCCAGAAACTCGGATTGCGTGAACAGCTGAAAACTCTGCTCTCAGAGCAGGTTCATGCGTTCTTGCAGCACAAGCACTTCCTGCTTGTGCTCGACAATTATGAGCAGGTACTGGATGCCGCTTCGTTCGTTGCTGATCTGCTCACAACGTGTCCCCGTTTGTCTGTGCTCGTGACGAGCCGGGCTCCCCTACGCCTGCGTGCTGAGCAGGAACTTCTGCTCGCCCCGCTTTCTTTAGCAGATGCAGTCACCCTTTTTTGCGAGCGAGCACAGTCCGTGCGGCCGGGGGGAGACTATACGATGCCTGCCGTGGCGGCCATCTGTGAGCGCGTGGATCGCCTCCCACTCGCTATCGAGCTAGCTGCGATGCATATTAAAGTGCTATCCTTACCCGAGTTGCTTGAGCGTCTGACCAATCGCCTGGCATTCCTACGCAGCGGGGCTAGAGACCTGCCAAAACGCCAGCAGACGATGGAAGAAGCTATTACCTGGAGTTATGAGTTGCTGCCAGTGGAGCAGTTGCCTATGCCTTGTCGGATGCGTGCCCGTAACAGCAAAAGGTTCATTGGCTAAGTTGTTGTAAAATACGAATAAGATCAACATTTTGGAGGAACTTATGAAAGTAATCACTATCGCCGTATGGGTTCTACGCATCGCTGTACTCGCAGCCATAATTTTAGGTATCCTGTTCTGGACAGGTAACGCGGAAAATCTTATCCCTGTCCACATGCTTATAGGTATTATAGCTGTACTCTCCCTCTGGGTAATCGGATTGGCACAAGGCTTTATAAAGGGCGGCAGCTTTGGCCTGGCGTTAGCAACATTTATCGTGGGGTTAGCCCTTGCTATCGTTGGCTTATACCAGCAACAATGGCTCCTTGGTTCTTCCCATTGGATCATTCAAGTGATTCACCTGCTCCTGGGCCTCTCAGCTATCGGGCTAGGTGAAATGATCAATGGGCGCACAAGAAGGCTTGTGAAGAGTACCGCTGCGGCTTAAATCACGCATAGGAAAAACAAAAGCTGAGCGTTATACCTCTACACAAAGCGTAATACTCAGTTTTTGTTTCCCTGTGTGTTATCAAGCCCTTCGTCCTATTGCCGATTATCCATCCATATGGTTTAATTAAGCCAGATTTCCAAATTTGGCGTCTCATTGACGTATACTGTAATGCATTGAAGGGGAACAAGCGTGAGCAAAGAGGAAAAGCGGAGACAGATTGCCGTGTATCCAGGTAGCTTCGATCCACTTACACATGGCCATCTCGATATCGCCAGGCGAGCAGCGCAGCACTTTGACACACTGATTATCGCCGTCTATGCCCATCCGGCAAAAAATTTGCTCTTTACGGCAGAAGAACGCGTGTCACTCTGGCAAGAGGTTATAGCCTCCGAAGGAATGAGCAATGTACGCGTCGAGAAATTTACTGCACTCCTGGTAGATTATGTCCGTTCTGTGGCAGGGCAGGTCATTATCAAAGGGCTCCGCTCGCCCAACGACTTTGAAGCAGAGTTTCAGCAGGGATTGATGAATCGCAAGCTCGCTCCCGAAATTGAAACTTTTTGCTTATTAACCAACCTGGAGCAGCTCTTTGTAAGCTCATCATTATTAAAAGAAGTTGCTCGCCTGGGCGGAGATGTCACCGATATGCTTCCCCCTGTCGTTATGAAAGCGCTACAACATAAACTGAATTCATAGCACACCATCATCCTGCTGAAAAAATATCTCGCAATTTCAGATGTATTTGGATGGAATTAGCGCGCATGAGTTCGCATGGTGGAGAAGCTCCCATTCCAAAGGTTTCAGCAGTATAGTAGGGAACGGAGGGAATACAATGGATATACTCTATCTAGTAGATCGTCTGGAGAATCTCATTGCTAACAGCCGGAGAATGCCCGTGGTCAACCAAATTATGATTAAAGAAGGAGATATCCTCAACATTGTTGATCAGATGCGCACCTCCATTCCCGATGAAATCAAACAGGCACGACGCGTCATTCAGGAGAAAGAGCGCATTCTCGCACAGGCTCAGGCCGACGCCTCTACGCTCTTGACGCGCGCGCGCGAAGAAACCGAAAGGGCTATGAATAGAGAAGGGCTCCTGCGGGCCGCTGAAGCGCGCTCACAGGAACTTGTACGGCAGGCTGAAGAGCAAGCGCGCTCGCTAGTAGTAAAAGCTGAAGAGCATGGTGAACATCTCAAAGCTGATGCAGATAACTATGTCGCTGAGACCTTAAGCAACCTCAAAGATCACCTCGCCAGTATCGAAATGGATGTCAGCCGTACTATTCTCAGTATAGAGAAGGGCCTCGATAGTTTAGAGATAGCAGAGCAAGAGGAGGAATATGGGGCAGAGGCAGAAGAACAGTACGAGGACTCCGAAGTGGCGCTCGACGACATGCCTGTACCTGCTCGCCCAATTCCCAGGCGTGCGTCGTTGGCAAATGATACTCAGGGAGGGCCGCTCCTCTAGCACACGCCCAGGCTCATTTTACGCGCGACCCTCGATCCATAGGACTCCCACCACCATAGCATAGCCCTCCTTGCTGAAGGGCTTGACACTCTTGTGACGCTTGTCTATAATAAACGAGCACCACAAAGAAGCACAGTATCTATGATCAAGGTTGTGCCATAGCTTATTTTATCTACCAGCTTTATGTTATTCTCAATGAGAAGGGAAATAGATACCATGCTTTATAATGTGGCGCAGCTTATGAAGGCCTCTGTCGGGACAGCGCTCGAGTACCCTCTTCATGAAGAAGATGTCCAGCTTGATGAAGATCTCAAAGTCGTCGGCCCGCTTGATGGTCATGTGCGCATTCGCCGCACCAACCAGGGTTTACTCATCGACGGTTGGGTGGATTTGATACTTGAACTTTCATGTGACCGTTGTTTGACGACGTTCGAGCAACCCATGCATGTTACCTTTATCGAACAATTTTATCCGACAGTTGACGTGGTGACTGGTTTAGCACTGCCTCCTATAGACGAGGAAGATATCTTCCCCATCGACGATCACCATATAGTTGATTTGACCGAGGCAATACGACAAAATGTACTGACTGCAATTCCGATGGTAACTCTGTGCCGGGAAGATTGTGCAGGACTCTGTTCACAATGTGGACATGATCTCAATCTTGGCCCCTGCGATTGCAAGCCAGAAGTTGACACTCGCTTTAGCATACTTGAAAAATTATTACAAAACGGTTCAGAGTGATCATCACACAAGTAGATCTGCCTGATCTTTATTCGGGAGAGTATACTGGTGGATAAGGAGGAAAAATTCTATGGGAGCGTTACCAAAACAACGAACATCACATGCCCGCAAGGGTGATCGACGTGCACATCAAGCATTGAAATTGCCAAAACTGATTGCCTGCCCTAATTGCAAAAAACCGCGACTTTCGCACCATGCCTGCCCTAACTGTGGCATGTACCGCGGTCGTCAGGTATTTGTGCCACGCACAAAGAAAAGCTAATAGACCTGTATAGGGACAGCACGAAATTTCCTTTCATCTGCTGTCCCTTCAAACTTCATAAAGAGTAGAGCGTGATGTCGACACAAGTCGCTTTTCTTTTTCCAGGGCAAGGCAGCCAATCTGTAGGTATGGGCGCTGATGTTTTTACGACATCAACTGCTGCGCGACAGGTCTTCGAGACGGTAGATGAAGCTTTGGGCTTCCCGCTCAGTTCGCTCTGTTTCCAGGGGCCTGAAGACAAGTTGCGCGACACAATTAATGCCCAGCCTGCTATTGTAACTGTGAGTCTTGCCCTTTTAGCCGCATTTCAAGAAGCTCTCTCCCCACACAACTTTTCCTGGTCTTTCCCACTCGTTCCCAGTTTTACCGCGGGACACAGTGTCGGTGAAAATGCAGCCCTGGTAGCTTCCGCTGCCATTGATCTCAAGAGCGCTGCGCTCCTGGTACGTGAACGAGGTCGCTTAATGCATCAGGAGGGATTAGTTTGTCCTGGAGGAATGGCAGCCATCATCGGCATGGATGCGGAATCTTTGCAAGCAATTTGTCAGGAAGCCACAGACCAGGCTCTTGCTCACTACTCCGCTGATGACCGTGACCAGGCAGTACATCCAGGGTTGGGGAAAGTCATTATAGCAAACTTCAACGCGCCAGGGCAAGTTGTTATCTCAGGTGAAGAATATGCTTTAAATGTAGCGATAGAGTTGGCGAAAAAAAAGGGCGCGAAACGCGTCATACCACTCTCAGTAAGCGGAGCATTTCACTCGCCCGTTATGGAACCAGCCACTCTCGGGCTGGCACAAGCAATTCGCTCAACTCCGGTACAGTATGCAGCTATCCCGCTCATCGGGAATATCCATGCCAGTCCGCTCACTGATGCGCAGGCAATACGTGAAGAGCTTGCCCAACAAATAGCATCACCGGTACAGTGGATTAGCACGATTGAATTCCTGGCCAGCGCCGGGGTTACCATCTTTATTGAAATCGGACCAGGCCAGGCATTAACAGGTATGGTCAAACGGATTATAAAGGGTATCACCACCGTTAATATTAGTAGCGCGTCAGACATAGAAAAAGCTGCGACGATGATGCGTGAAATGGGTCTTGTACCTGAGGTATAATACAGTCAATACACCTGGCATTATCATTCGGTCTAAAAGTGTTCTGCGACCTTCCTGAATACCCGACACTACCTGCTAAGTAAACAGATGTGGATAGTATACTTGACACAGACTTGAAAAGCGCATATCTTTTCAGTAAGGCACAAGACGCACAGCAGGCTACATCATCAGTTAGTTTTTCAGTGCGAAGGAGTGGAATGACCACAGTTCACTCAGAAGGAGATGATCTTAATGGTAGCTGAATCGCTAGGAGTTGTACGTGTTGCGCGTCAGGTGCTAACAACCATCGTTATTAATGCAGCGCTACAAGTTCCTGGCGTCATACGTATGGCTCAGGTGAGTGATCAGTGGTCTCGCCTTCTTAGCCGTGAAGTTCCCAGACAGGGCGTAACCTTGACGATTAAGGACAATACCGTCACGACCGACCTCTACATTGTTGTAGCAAACGATGTCAACATCGTCAATGTTGGCTCCGCCGTCCAGGAAGAGGTCGCCGCGTCAATTGAACACATGGTTGGAATGCATGTACGCGAGGTCAATGTCTACATTCAAGATGTCGCGTAGTGCATCAGGACACAACAAGCACAGAAATACATCGTTCTATAAAAGCTAAACTTACGCGCAGCCAACATAGTTAGCGACTATGCGAGGATACCATGCCTATAGGAATACGCAGGCAAGCTAGAATGATCGCCCTGCAAACACTCTACGAATACGATACCGCCCAACATACACCCGCAGAGGTCTTGCAGCGTCATGTCGAAGATCGCCATCTGCAGCCAAAGGTGGCGGAGTACGCCAGCGAATTAGTTATAGGTGTCGGTGATCATCTTGCTGATATCGATGCGCATATTCAGAGCGCTGCACGCGAATGGCCCTTACAGCAAATGGCCAGAATTGACAAAAACATCCTTAGACTTGCAATCTACGAGATTCTGTTCAATAATACGGTACCAGCTAAGGCCGCCATTAACGAAGCAGTGGAACTTGCCAAACAATTTGGCAGTGACACTTCCAGCAGATTTATTAATGGCGTTCTCGGCACAATATTTAATCGGGCACAACAACAGCCCACCCCAAAAGCGGAAAGCGAGGTGAAATAATGGCAACCGTCTCTGAAAGACTCAAAAAGATCATCGTCGACCAACTTGGTGTTGATGAAAGTGAGGTTGTTCCCAGTGCATCTTTTGTCGAGGATCTGAATGCCGACTCACTTGATCTAGTTGAGCTTATCATGTCTCTGGAAGAAGAGTTCAAACTCCAAATTTCAGACGAGGATGCGGAGAAGATCACGACGGTCCAGGAGGCCGAGGACTACATAGAAGAACATTTGCGCTAATTTGAACATTGGATGATTGGATACCCTGCCTCTCAAATGAGAGTGAACGTGCCCAATTATCCAATGTTCTTTCTTCTGGCAATTTGATGTCACATTTCCCCTTTCTCATGCATCTTCATTACTGTAGCGCGTAATTGAAACGCGAAAAAGAGTGTTGTTGTGGATACGAGACCTGCTGACCAGGCGGTAGAAGAACTTATTCATAAATATGGGAGACTGGTCTTTCATACCATCTATGGCATGACCGGAGATTGGGAAGAAAGCCAGGATCTCACGCAGGACACCTTTCACCAGGCATTGAAATCTATCGACGCTGCTCGTTCCGCGAGCGGTACCCAGTTTCGCGAAAAAGCCTGGTTGATGCGTATTGCGCTCAATATTGTGCGGATGCAGCGTCGACGACGTGGACTTTTCCGTTTTATTCCTTTCTCGCGTATGCAGAAAGGCAATCGAACAACAGAGGAAGCCTACGACACCGCAACAGATACGCTTAATGAGCAAGCAGCACCGGTACAGCCACCTGGCTACGGAGTGACAGGAGGGGACGATCCAGCTGACATAATCGCGGAGCGCGACGCTGTGCAACGTACAATGGCACAACTGCCAGAAACGCTGCGCGAGTGCCTGCTCCTCTCAGTCGTTGGCAATTTCTCATCCAGCGAAATTGCACGTATGCTCGATCTGCAGGAAGCTGCTGTTCGCCAGCGTCTCGCGCGAGCACGGAAACAATTTCAACAGTTGTATGCGCTGGAAAATGGTGAACAAATTACTGACAATGGCACGCCTGCCACAACTATAGGTATGACGCAGAGGCAGGCTGGTACCGATCAAAACCACGAGGAACGTGTCGAGAGCCGGGTAACGCTTCAAGAAGAAGACCTGCTTGATGCACCTTCCTCGCTTTCTCGGAGAAGTTATGGAGAGCAATTCTATCGAAACTCTGCTGCTGCGCCATTATGGTAATACGGCTCCCGCGCCTGGTGGACTAGAACAGAAGTTATCTGCCTCAATTCGTCACGAGGCTAAAGAAGCACGTAAAGCGCATGTAGCCGCGGCACGTTTGCAACAAAAGCGTGTGAGCAGACGGCAAGCCATAAGGTTAGTAGCTCGAGGTGCAAGTAAGACGGGAATGGGCTTATTGAGCACAGGACTTGAAGGTTTGCAGATACTTGAGGTGACGCTGATCGGACAAGATACTACCCAACCAGTTTTGCCATGATGCCGGACTGGCATCCACAAGCGGCGCCAGCTCAGGTCGTCCAGCCTATCCAGGCTATTAGCAATCATCCGTTATAGTACATTCAACGTAGTACTGAGTAGTGTTAACAATTGATATACACAGATATACACAAAGTAACCATTCGCAAGTATAAGAAAGGAATCCACTATGTTTGGACTTCATATGCCAGAGTTGATTATCATCCTTGTCGTTGCCCTGCTCATATTCGGCCCCAAAAAGTTGCCGGAGATGGGTTCATCCATTGGTAAAAGCATCAAGGAATTCAGAAAGGGAATGAACGAGATTTCCCAACCAAAAGAAGATCATGAGGATGAACTCAAAGTCCCCAATGTTGAGGCGCAGCAGCGCGAAATTCCCAGTCAAAGTGCCAGCGTTGAACACCAGGATCTGCAGGCTAAGCCTGTTCAGAGCGAAGTGAGCCACAGTGAAGTCAGCACTCCTGAAGCAACCCGTGAGTAGTGTTCACTGTACCTCCCTGCTTGGAGTAGAATTATGGCATCAAATAGAATAGAAGAGCAGGATATTCTGGAATCAAACTATGATAATCCCGTAGAGGACGAGGAGGAAGACGTTGAGTCTTCCATGACACTCGTTGAACACCTGGAAGAGCTGCGCTGGCGTATCTTTAAATCGATTATCGCTATCGCAGTTGGCTCTGTTGTCGCCTTTATCTTTCGGGTACCAATCCTTACCCTTTTAGAGCTCCCTTTGCCTAAAATGGCGGCGGATGCACTGACGCATGGTAAGCCTGTTGTGACAGGAATTACTGAAGGCGTTACCGTCTTTCTTTTGATCTCTGTCGCAGTTGGCTTCATCCTGGCTCTACCTGTGGTGCTCTACCAGACCTGGGCCTTTATATCGCCAGGGCTGCTTTCCAAAGAGAAGAAATACGCCATACCCTTCATATTCGCCGGGGTGATTCTCTTCGCGGCAGGTGTTACAGTGGGGTTTTTCGTTCTACAATTTCCTGTACAGTGGTTGATAACGTTTGCCTCGGATAGTTTTGCCGCGCTGATCACGGCTGGTAGCTACTTTACCTTTGTCGCGTTTTTCATGCTTGCCTTTGGCATTGTCTTTGAAATACCACTTGTGCTGACGTTTCTCGCACAGGTTGACCTGATCACTTCCCGGACCCT
>CATPCK010000435.1 GCA_955652655.1 uncultured Ktedonobacteraceae bacterium
CCCCCGCCCCTACGGTTTCTCCGTTCTTTTCTCGTTTCTCCCACCCATTCTCGCTTCGGTTGATGCTTATTGGACGCGGTAAATCGGCTCCTACTCACTTTAGAAGGAAAGATACTATGCGTCATCTGTTACGTCGTATAGGTTTTTATCTAGTTGCGCTTTGGGCTTCAGTCACTCTGAATTTCCTCATCCCGCATCTGTCTCCGGGCAACCCGGCACAAGCACTCATGTCTCGCTTGCACGGAAAAGTCTCTCCTCAGGCACAGCACGCGTTGGAAATCTCACTTGGAGTGAATCACGATCCTTTATGGTCGCAGTATTTACAGTATATCAACAACCTGTTGCATGGAAACCTTGGGGTTTCAATTACCTATCTTCCCACTCCTGTTTCTCAGGTGATCGGACAGGATCTCCCGTGGACGCTCGTACTGGTTGGCGTTGCGCTCGTGATTAGCTTCGTCGTTGGGACAGTGCTGGGCATCATCGTCGTCTGGTGGCGTGGCTCTTTCTCGGACGTTGTATTTACCCCTTTTTTCACCTTTCTCTCAGCCATACCTTACTTCTGGCTGGCATTGGTTCTTCTCTACGTCCTTGGTTCGCAGCTCAACTGGTTTCCCATCCATGGAGGGTATGATACAGATAACACAGAGCCAGGTTTGAATCTTGACTTCATCTTAAGTGCGGCTCAATATGCCATCCTGCCGGCCATCACCATCGTCATCGGTTCTATTGCTGGATGGATGCTCGGTATGCGTAACGCGATGGTTACCACGCTTTCAGAAGATTACGTCATGATGGCCGAAGCAAAAGGTCTTACTTCCTGGAGAGTTATGTTTACGTATGGAGCACGCAATGCTATTTTGCCTAATATCACCGCCTTTGCGCTCTCTTTAGGCTTTGTGGTGAGCGGCTCATTACTCACTGAAATCGTTTTTTCGTATCCAGGTATCGGCTTTGCCATCCTACAGGCGGTTGATAACCTTGATTATGCGTTATTACAGGGTATCTTCCTGGTGATCACTGTGGCGGTGCTGGGCGCGAATTTCCTGGCTGACCTGCTGTACGTGGTGCTTGATCCCCGGGTGCGCATAGGAAGGAGTTAGCAAACCATGCTTGTACCTACAACTGCACCTTCAACTACAATGCTGCGCCTGCGCGATACATGGCGATTAGTTACGCTGAACCGCAAGGTGAGCTTAGGTCTTGCTATCTTGATCTTCTTTATGCTGGTCGCGATCTTCGGGCCGTTGTTCTTTCCTGGGGATCCTAATGCCTTCAGCGCGGATATACTACAGCCACCATCAGCCGCTCACTGGTTGGGCACAACGCAAACGGGTCAGGATGTTCTGGTCCAGCTTGTATATGGTACGCGCTTTTCGCTCATCATGGGCTTTCTCATCGGCACCCTGACAATGATCGTCTCGGTCATTATTGGCCTGGTCTCTGGTTATTTTGGCGGTTGGATAGATGAAGTGCTTTCATTATTTACTAACGTCTTCCTTGTGCTGCCCACGCTGCCCCTGGCCATCCTACTTGCAGCCTTCGCCGCATACAGGGGGCCATTGACCATCGTGATTGTGTTGGTAGTGACCGGTTGGTCGTGGGGAGCACGCGTGCTGCGTGCGCAGACGCTTTCAATGCGCAACCGGGATTATGTAGAAGCAGCGAAGGCCAGCGGGGAGAACACGCTGCATATCATCTTCTTCGAAATCCTGCCCAATGAGATCTCGATTGTGGCCGCAGAACTGCTTGGCACAGTGATCTACGCTATTCTAGCCGAGACGGGACTGGAATTTCTGGGCCTGGGCGATATTACAAGCACGAGTTGGGGGACAATGCTCTACTGGGCAGGCAATAATGACGCGCTCCTGCTAGGTGCGTGGTGGTGGTTCTTGCCACCAGGTCTGTTCATCGCTGTATTGGGTGCAGGACTGGCCTTCATCAATTTCGGCATCGATGAGATTGCCAATCCTCGCCTGCGTACAGAGCCAAAATCTAAGCTTGCGAAGCGCAATAAAAACAGAGAGGTGGCTGCCTGATGACTTCCTTTGCACCTGCCAACATCAGCAATACGTTGTTAGAGATTAAAAACATGAGCGTGGACTACCATGCTGCAAACGGTACCGTTCATGCACTGACCGATGTGAACATTACCCTTGGGCGAGGGCAAATCCTCGGTCTGGCCGGTGAGAGCGGCAGCGGCAAATCTACCCTGGCTTATGCCATTACCCGCTTGCTCCGTCCACCGGCTGAGATTACCGCGGGGCAGTTGTTATATTATCCGCGCCCTCGCGATGGAGAGAATAGTGGGAGATTGAAAGGCTCTTCGCGGGCAAACGCAAGAATCACACCTTCGGGTACGCTTACAGAAACAGCGGAGGTAGGAGACGCAGTGGACATTCTTCGATTTAGCCCTGCGGAACTGCGTGAATTTCGCTGGGATGAGCTCTCCATCGTCTTCCAGAGTGCTATGAACGCGCTCAATCCGGTGTTGAATGTTGGTGCGCAGATCACCGATGTGTTGCGCACGCATCGGCCTGAATTGGGAGCGGACGCACGGCACAAACGTGCCATCGATCTGCTTCGTCTTGTAGGCATCGCGCCCGACCGCATCAAAAGCTATCCTCATCAGCTGAGTGGCGGGATGCGTCAGCGGGCCATCATTGCCATAGCCCTGGCACTCTCGCCAGAATTGATCATCATGGATGAGCCGACGACAGCCCTTGATGTCGTGGTGCAGCGTGAAATCTTGCGAGAGATCATGCAGCTGCGCCACCGCCTGAATTTCTCCGTCATCTTCATTACGCATGACCTCTCGTTGCTGCTGGAAATCGCTGACAAGATCGCGATTATGTACGCGGGACGTATCGTTGAGACGGCTACGCGCACCGAACTCCATCAACAACCGCGTCATCCCTATAGCTACGGTCTCTTAAACTCTTTTCCGACGCTGCATGGACCTCGCCGTAGGATGACGGGCATTCCTGGCTCTCCGCCTGATCTGCGAGATATACCGCCAGGTTGCGCCTTTCACCCGCGCTGCCCCTTCGCCTACGAGCCATGCAACACAGTCCTACCTGTGCTCCGTTCATCTACGCCCGAAACGCCCGGTCAACTAGTCGCCTGCCATCTTTACGACCCAGGATTCAACACAGCAGGATTACCAACAAACGCCGATTTCGCCGAAAAATACGAAAGCACGTATGAGGCCAGACAAGGAACGAGGAAAGCTGTATGAATAGTTCTGTCCCTGCTATCCTGGAAGCTGTCCATCTACGCAAGTACTTTCCCCTGCACCAATTCAATTTGTTAGGTGCGCCGGAAGCGGTACACGCCGTTGAGGATACCTCTTTGGCGCTCTATCCCGGGCGCGCGCTGGCCCTTGTTGGCGAGAGCGGCAGCGGCAAAACCACTGTGGCCCGTTTGCTGGCCAGGCTCTATGATCCTACCGCCGGAACCATTCTCTTTCAAGGCAAACCTGTCAATACCGGCAAAGTGGCCTCGTTGCGCTCCTATCGTCACCACGTGCAACTGGTTTTCCAGGACCCTTTTTCCTCGCTTAATCCGGTACATGATGTGCGCTATCATTTGAGTCGTCCCCTGCGACTGCATGGCTTTGCACACAACAGGAACGAAGAAAGAGAGCAGATTCTGGCCCTGCTCAACCGTGTGAGCCTCAGCCCGGCGGAACAGTTTATTCAGAAGTATCCGCACCAACTCAGCGGTGGACAGCGCCAGCGTGTCGCCATCGCACGCACCCTCGCTGCACGACCAGAAGTGCTACTGGCCGACGAGCCTGTCTCAATGCTCGATGTCTCGATACGCCTGGATGTACTGAACCTGATGCTGCGTCTTAAAGACGAAGAACAGCTCGCGCTGCTCTTCATCACCCATGACATAGCCAGCGCGCGCTACTTCGCCGAGGATACGCTTGTGATGTACGCCGGCCAGACCGTCGAGGGTGGGCCCAGCGAGGAAGTCATCCAGCGCCCTAAACATCCTTACACACAGCTGCTTATTTCCGCGGCACCTGATCCCGATCGCATGGGAACTGACGAGCAGGGTACAGCTGGTAGGCCGGAGCGTGGTGAAATTCCCAGCCTTATTCACCCGCCCACCGGCCGCCGCTTCCACCCGCACTGCCCCCACGCTATGCCTATATGTCACGAGCGTTTTCCCGGTCGCACCGACCTGGGCGGAGGTCACTGGACGCATTGCTTCCTGTACGGCAGCGGAGAAGACGATTCTTCTGCCACCTCACTAACGGATAACAAAGCTACCCACACGATAGTGCCACGTGAGCCCAGGCAGGCATCACAAGCTGACGTACAACAGAAGGAGGAAGCCACCCCCGAACACAATTAGCTTCATCATTAAACAACACATGTAAGGAGCATATAAAAGCATGGCACGCATAAAACTGGCCTATATTGGTGGTGGTAGTACTCGCGCCGCCGGTACTATGGCCTCATTTGTTCACCAGGGAGAAAATTTCGACGGCTCCGAGGTCGTTCTCATCGATCTCGATGAAGAGCGCCTGGGTATAGTCAAAACCATCGCCCAGAAAATGGCCAATGCCAGGGGCCTGGATATTCAATTCACGACCACGACGAATCGGCGTGAAGGCTTGCAGGATTGTGATGCCGTCTTAACGAGTTTCCGTTCCGGAGGCTTTGAGGCCCGCTATCTTGACGAAAGCATTCCGCTCAAACACGGCGTAATTGGCCAGGAGACTCAGGGGCCTGGTGGATTCTTTATGGCGCTGCGCTCCATCCATGTGACGAAAAGCATCATTGAAGATATGGAAGCTGTCTGCCCCAACGCTCGCCTCTATAACTACACCAACCCGGTGAACATCGTTTCGGAGGCCGTCACCCATCACACGGCTATTCCAACCGTCTCATTTTGTGAAGGCCCCATCGTGACCAACCGGGACTACGCGGAGATAATCGGCCTCGACCCCGATAAACTGGACGCGGTCTCGATTGGCCTCAATCATGGCTCCTGGACCATTCGCCACCTGTACGACGGGCAGGACTTTATGCCTCTCTTACACGAAGGCTACGAACGAATACGCCGTGAAGGTACGCTGCCGGGCGAAGAGTTGCGCCTGCTCGAACTGGCCTGTCTCATGGACTCCTTACCAAGTAGCTATTTCCAGTACTACTACTTCAAAGATGAGATCCTGGCCGAGCTACAGGCAAAACCCACGACCCGCGCGCAGGACATCATGGCCAGCGTGCCGGACTACTGGGCGCATTATCGTGAACAGGCCGCGCGCGCCGTTCCCGAACTCAACCCCAGCCGCTCTCGTGGAGGTATCCACGAGCTAGAACTGGCCATCGATGTGATGGATGCCATCTACAACGATCGCAAAGAGGTCTGGTACGTCAACATCCCCAACCATGGCTCCCTCGCGGACTTCCCCGGCGATTTAGTAGTTGAAACCACCGGTTACGTAGACCGCAACGGGGTCACACCACTTGTACAGGGCCATCTCCCGCAGCATGTACTTGGGCTGGTACAGATGCTGGGAGCATACCAGGCTTTAACCGCCGAAGCCGCCTGGAGCGGCAACCGCAGGGATGCTATTCGCGCGCTGGCGAGCCATCCGTTAGTTTTTTCGCTGCACAAAGCGGAAGCAATTTACGATGAAATGGCCGCTGCCCACGAGCGTTACCTACCTGAACGCTTACTTCGCTAAGGAAGAAAGTACAGGATTTCATGCATCCCATTCGATACTCAACTTTGAGCCAGGAGGTCGCGTAGTATGCCATACGTTTTGGGCGTTGATGGTGGGAACACAAAAACGGTCGCACTCATTGCCTCCCTGGATGGCACCATTCTAGGGGCAGGGCGCGGCGGATGCGGCGACATCTACAATGCGCCTGCCGGAACACTGTGGCCTGACTCTGCCAGTGCAGCCATCGCCAATATCGAGTACGCCGTCAACGCGGCATTAGATGCCGCGGGTATCAAAGCTGCCGACCTCGTAACTTCCGTCTTCAACATGGCCGGCGCCGACTGGCCTGAAGACTTCGTCTATTTGCAGACGGCAATGGAGGAACGTGGCTTTGGGCGTACGATCTATGTGCAAAACGACGCCATGGGAGTCTTACACGCGGGATCATCAGACGACACAGGCGTCTCTGTGGTTTGTGGAACTGGGGCAGCAACCGGCGCTCGCGCTCCCGATGGGCGTACGTGGCATTCAAGCTTCTGGCAGGACCAGGCACAGGGCAGTTCACTTCTGGCTCAGAGAGCGCTGGACGCTGTCTACCGTTCAGAACTGGGCATCGATCCGCCGACAACGTTGACCATGCGTTTCCTCAATTTTTACAAACTGCAGACCGTCGAAGAATTACTCCATCTTTTTACCAACAGGCTGCAGCGGCACCAGCACCGTATTGATCAACTAACCCCGCTGCTCCTTGATGCAGCACAAGCCGGGGACAGCGCGGCGACACATATCGTACAAGAAAACGGCGCCATGCTCGGTAAATACGCGCTTGCTGCTGCGCGAAAAGTGGGTATAGAAGGAACAGCGTTTACCCTGGTGCTGGCTGGCGGAGTTTTTCGCCATCCCTCTCAGCTGCTTCCAGACGCGATCATCGAAACCGTTCGCACGACCTCTCCAGCGGTGCGACCCGCACGTTGCCGCTTTGAGCCAATTATTGGTGTGCTCTTTTCCGCGCTAGAAGCCGCGCGAGTCGCTGTCGACGACGCTCTCCTGGAGAGACTAATGCCAACAATCCCAGGACCAGCGCTCTTTAAGACCGCTCTTGACTATTCAAACTTGTGAAGAACCCCACGCCCACGGGCAAAGGTGGAAGGTGATGCACAAGTGCATCACAGACCGCATCCACAAGCCCCCATCAGGATGACCGCAAGGGTCATCCCTACTATATTTGCGCCCCCCATTCACCCCACGCGCGATGCACGATTCAGTAATAAGGCCTGGGTATCCTGGCCATCCTCCGTAAAGTGATAGTCACGCAGTGATTTGACGGCTTCATATCGTCAGCGAGCACTGTATTTCGCCAGTATCTCACCACTCAACGAATGGTTTGAGTCCTTTATTTAATAGCTCTAACGCTTTGCCAACGCGTTCAAGGTTGCTCTGTGCCATAATGGTTCCTCTTTCCAGACATTCATTTATCTTTCTATTTGTCCGGCCTAACAGGTGGCAAATTATTTGCTTTCGTCAATTTTCCCAGCCTGACGAGACGTGACTCGATAGCACCGATGGTACGTTGATGCGTTTGGGCTAATTTCTTGATTGATATCCCGCCGTCGAACTCTTCTTTCAATTGATCATCTTCGGCGGGCTCCCATGGTTTGCCAGCTTTTGCAAGCTGGGGATTCTCATTTAAAGCGCTTTCTTTCATCCTCTCAAGTGCTATTATTGCGTGAAACAATGCTCGAACCGTTTGCGGGTATTGATAAGGACTCTGTTCTGGCAATTTCTCGCCTGTATATGGGTCAATGCCATCAGCCAGTTGTCTGAGAATAGTTATGTTATCCTTCTTATCCATCGATTACTGCTTCAACCTTTCTACGTATCTATTCCTCGCCGGGCTCTCTAACAAAGTGCCTGAAATTCTTGCCTCAACGACACCAACTACGAATTATTGTTTGTTGTTTTGTTTGGTTGGATTGTTGCGAATATATTGGCGTGTGTGTTCGAGTTCTTCGTTGTTACGAATGATGCGATCATAATAGTAGTTTTGCCAGAAGCGACCAGGGGCATGTAATTTGTTGGTTTCAATATATCGTAGCCAGGAAACGACTGTGATTGATTTATACACTCCTACAACCTGGCCTGGCGTGGCGGGTTTATCCACATTCCCTTCCAGGTGAATAAGGAGACCCTTAACCAATACCCCGGCCTTAGGTCTTCCAGGAGAGCCATCCGCAACCAACCTCTTTTCTTTACCACCCCACCAATTAATACATTATGCAGCAAATGCACCGTATCAAATCGTCAAGTATTTGTCAAGCAAATGCCAGGGTAATAATTACGATATATCCATACAGCAAGGGTCAACTTGGTGGAGGCTACCCTGCTGGTTACAGCGGATCGTGTATAGTAGAGTTGACCCTTGCGGTCAACCTGGTGGGGGCTGGCCTGCTGGCCATAGCGCAGCTCAATTCCGCTTCTTTTCTGCAAGTGTACTGGCATGCACAGATCCTGTCAATGCCAGGGCAATCGCTCCATGTAGTGATGCATCATTCAAGAATCTAGCAGGGACAATCTCTGGTGGAAAGGGAACGGCGTATTCCAGGCGAAAGGCGAGTGCGCGCAAAATCACATCACCTGAACTCATCAGTCCTCCGCCTACGGCTATGCGTGCCGGGTCAATCAAGATAGCGAGATTGGCGACGTGGGTTGCTAATTCGGCGAGCGTTTCATCCACAAGGAAACGGGCACGAGTGTCTGAATGAGCAAACACGTCGGCGGCGCTGAGCGACTCTCCCAGTAGAAGGCTGCCTCGTTCTCCTATGAAGCGCCCACCGATAGCCTCCTCCAGTGGCGCTCGTCCGTGCGCCGCGCCAGAGTAATCCAGAACGCTGCGCAAATTATAGCCAATTTCACCAGAAGCTCCATGTGCTCCAGTGACGACTCGCCCTCCAATCACGAGCGCCGCGGCAATACCTGTACCAAGACTGAGGAAGACCGCCGGGTCTGCCCCCTTGAGTGCTCCCCAAAGAACCTCGGCCATCGCCGCGGCCTTCACATCGTTTTCTACCACCACCGTTGGAATGTGCAGGCTTGTACGCATCGTTTCACGCAATGACACCCGTTCCCAGCCTGGAATATTGGGTGACAGTAATACTCCATTATCGTGAACGACACCCGGAGTTGCCACTCCCACTGCAACACTTTTCCCCCCCACTTCTGCCATGGTTTGTTCAATCAGCGCATACGCGGTGACTGTCGTTCTCTCAAGGACTTGTTGAGCGCCATGAGAGGCATTCGTGTCGAGCCGTGCTTGCTTCAGCATGCTGCCCGTCATATCAGCGGTTGCTACGGCGATCTTTGTGCCACCGAAATCAATGGCAACCACAAAATCGTGGGCACTTGCATTGTGCGAGCCGTCATTCATAAATAGGTTCATCCCCTATCTGAGCCGCGGTCAGGCCGACACCTCTGCCTCGACAGGATTTTCCAGGTACTCCTCTTTAATTTCCTTGGGACCAAAGGGCCAGGTATGTTCGACGAAACGTGCCCAGAGGAGGTATGCGACACCGCCAACTGCAACCCAGGCAAGTGAGAACAATATAGGCAGCGGACCGGACGAGTAGTACACATAAGCCCAGCCAACGAGCGCGATAATACTGGGGAGCGGGTAGAGCCACATACGGTAAGGGCGTCTCAGGTTGGGCTGCCTACGGCGTAAGACCGTCAGCGCGACCACCTGTACGATCCCTTGAATGAGCACAAGAACCGCGATGAGCATAGAAATGACAGTCGAAAGATCGAAGAAGGAACCAATAGCGGTAATCACACACATCACGATCAAAGCAATGTGAGGGAAGTGATAGCGTGGGTGTAATTTGCCAAACTGTCGCAGGAAGACGCCATCACGAGCCGCGTTATATGGCACACGAGAGCCGCCAAGAAGCCCCGCAAAAACCGAGGCAAACGCAGTGATGATAATGAGAACCGTCACAACGCTTGAAACGCCTTTCCCCCAGGTATGCTCCAGGACCAGTGAAGCAATTGAGGATGATTGCGCAACGTTCTGCCAGGGAACTACTCCCAATACCCCGATGTTGAGAGCCAGGTAGAGTACCATAATACCCAGGACAGAGACGATAATAGACCAGGGGATGACGCGACCAGGATTGCGAATCTCAGCCCCCATGTACGCAGTCGTATTATAGCCCAGGTAATCATAAATGCCGATGAGTAAGCCAGCGCCCAGTCCAGCAAAAAAGGCACCATTAAGGGTGAAGGCATTGGATGGATAGGTGAAGGCCAGGGCCGGGTTAAAATGGGTGAGAGACGCGACAATCACAGCGCCGATGGAGATTAGCATGATGACAAACAGGATGTTGGTCAGTAAACCGATGGACTCGATGCGCCGGTAGAGAGCGAACAGGACCACACCAACGACTACGAGAGAGACAAGATGGATTTCCCACCAGCTCATATTTGGCCAGAGATAGCCGAGATATGATACCAATCCAATAACACCGGTAGACATGATAAGAGGAATAAAGAGAACCGCGGTCCAGCTAAATATGAACGGCATTAAGCGTCCAGTACGATACTGGAAGGCCTCACGGAGGTAGATATAGGTACCTCCCGCTCCAGGCATAGCCGCTCCAAGTTCGGCCCAGACCAGGCCGTCAGCCAGGGCCAGTAATGCTCCAGCTATCCAGCCGAGGATCGCCTGCGGACCACCAAAGGCCGCGACCATGAGAGGAATGGTGATGAACGGACCTATGCCGCACATCTGGGTCATGTTGATTGCTATCGCCGTTGGCAATCCAACACTACGTACAAAGCCTTTGTTCGTTTGTTCCGCTGCTTCACTTTGAGTTGTTCCTGCGGGAACCCCCTCTGGCTGCATGTTCACGTTTGAAGAACTCACTGGACACCTCCTCATGTTGTGCCTGGTCTAAATAAGACAAACGAAAGGATAAAGCCGAGTGCAAACATCACATTATAGAGTTAGTATAGTTTCCTAACTATGATTTGTCAATATTTTTTGCGAGGAAAAAAGAACATGTTTGCATGAATTTTCCGAGGGATGGAAGTTGCCTTGCCAGTCCCTTTCAGAACATGGTTAAGATAGTTTACAATGGTGATACAAATAGACTATTGGTTACTTCAAAGGAGTTGTACTGTGCCGGTGCCTGAAAGCAATCTTCGTCAAGAATATCAGACCGGAACTCCATCGTTGCTGCGAGCTATTAACGAGCGAACGCTGTTGGAGTACTTACGCAGTCATAAACCAACATCGCGCGCCCAGCTTGCGCGTGCCACCAGGATTTCCAAGCCAACCGTATCGCAAGCGCTGGCCGGCCTTGAGGACGCGGGTCTTGTTCGGGCCGTCGGGCAGTCGATAGCGAGCAAGGGAGGGCGTGTAGCTATACTGTATGAGCCAAATCCAGATGCTGGCTATGTGGTTGGCGTCGATGTCGGCCGTGGCTGGGTACGTGCCGCAGTAGCGAACCTGGCCGGTCAAATTATTGCGCGCATTGATAAACCAAACGATGCCCAGGGCGCATCCACGCTTGTCGCATTGCTCAGCCGCCTGGCTCGTGATGTTGTCGCGGCGGCAGGCCTGTCCTGGTCACAGGTAGTACACGCGGTCATTGGCACACCTGGGGTCTTCGACGAGCAGAGTAAGCGCGTGCTTTTCTCATCGAATCTGCCCGAGTGGGGGCGACACGGCCTGGTGACAGAGTTGCAGGTCGCGTTTGGCCTGAGTCTTTCAGTAGAAAATGATGCGAACCTTGCCGCGCTAGGTGAGCGCTCATACGGCTGGGGTTCCAGTGCCAGTACATTTGTGTATATCACCATAGGTACAGGCGTAGGCATGGGTATTGTCATCAACGGCAACCTCTATCGAGGTGCGCGCGGCGCGGCAGGTGAGATAGGGTTCTTACCGTTCGGTTTGGACGAAG
>CATPCK010000436.1 GCA_955652655.1 uncultured Ktedonobacteraceae bacterium
TTCTACGTGCGATCCGTTCAGCCGAAACTCGCTTTCATCAGCGAGGGGATGGCTGGCAAGGGCATAAACCTTGATAACTCATGATCTGATGGGAGACGCAATTTCTCCCCCACGCGGTGAACGTGGAATGACCCTGCCCGGCGGTAGCGACTGGTCCTCAATCCGTCAAGCGGGCAGTGATGGAAAGTCTCATGAGTCTGAACATGATCACTTTCCGAGTTAAGCTCCTACGGCGAAGGCAACTCAAGGTGCATATGAACCATCGTAAATTCGACCAAGCCAAACAGACTGACAGGCTTGAACCAACATGGTAAAGGGATCAGCTATGAGGCGAGAACTGTAGAATTCACGCCTTTCACTCATCAGCATCCCCGGTGGATAGCACCCGCCTACCGGAGCGCAAAACAGATCATGGGAACGGAGCAACTTGACATCAGGCTCTCATCGCAGGTCGATACGATGAGCAGGGAACCACCCGCAAGCGGATGCCGAGCAGGATTCCCCAAGAAGCCAACGCCTCTGGGAAAGCCAGAGGATATGCTGACGTGGGGACGATGATCGAGAAGAAAGAGGCACGAGTCGGATGTCAGAAACGAAGGCACCCAGAACCAGGCAAGAGCCTGATCCTGCGAGTGAGAGTTGGCGCAAGCTGCCCTGGCGCAAGTTTGAGCAGCAGGTGTACAGACTCCAAAAGCGCATCTTTCGAGCCAGTCAACATGGCAATACCCAAGCCGTCCACAAACTTCAGAAGTTGCTGACGAAATCCAGAGCAGCCCGCCTTCTCGCGGTACGGAAGGTAACGCAAGACAACCAGGGCAAGAATACTGCTGGGATAGACGGGGTGAAAGCCGTCGCACCCCAACAGCGACTCGTCCTGGCCGAACAAATCCACCCGAAACGATGGGAAGACACCCAACCCAGACCAGTTCGGCGAGTCTGGATACCAAAACCAGGCAAAGTGGAAAAACGGCCTTTAGGGATTCCGGTCATGCTGGATCGGGCGCATCAGTGCCTCATCAAGCTCGCACTGGAACCCGAATGGGAAGCCCACTTTGAACCCAATAGCTATGGATTCCGCCCAGGCCGGTGCGCCCAGGATGCCAAAGAAGCCATCTTTAATGCGATCCGCTGGCAACCGAAATTCGTGTTGGACGCGGATATCGCCGGGTGCTTCGACAACATCTCCCATAGGGCCTTACTTCAAAAACTGCATTCCTATCCCGCTATCCAAAGAACGATCAAAGCCTGGCTGAAGGCTGGCATCCTGGAGGATGGGGGCTTCCATGAGACGATCAAAGGAACCCCTCAAGGGGGAGTGGTGTCACCTTTACTCATGAATATCGCCCTGCATGGCATCGAAACGGTGATCCGAGAGGCCTTCTCCTACAAGGAGAGTGTTCCTCAAATCATCCGGTACGCTGACGATCTGGTCATTCTTCATCCGACGGAAGTAGGAGTACAGAAAGCCAAGCAGCTTCTGGAGACATGGCTAAGCACGATGGGGTTAGAGTTAAAGCCCAGTAAAACCAGAATCACCCATACACTCCGGGACTACCAGGGACAGGTGGGCTTCGATTTTCTGGGCTGGACCGTCCGACAGTTCTCTGTTGGCAAGACGCACACGGGAAAGAATCCGCGAGGGAAACCGCTTGGTTTCAAAACGATCATCACCCCTAGCAAAGAAGCGGTCAAACGGCATCTGGCTGACATGAAGGTGGTGATTGAAAGAAACCGACATGCCTCACCAGAAAAGCTCATACAGGAGCTAAATCGAGTGAGTCGGGGATGGGCGAATTACCACCGCCGAACGGCGGCCTCAAAGACCTTTCATTCCTGTGACAACGTGCTCTACCTCCAACTCAGACGCTGGGCCAAGCGACGCCACCCCCACAAAGGAGGGCGCTGGCTCGCGAACAAATACTGGCATGTGCAGCAAGGACAGGGTTGGCAGTTCCGCAGCCAGGAAATTACGCTGTGGAAACACGGCCAAGCGCACGTCCAGAAGCACATCAAAGTCAAAGGCGCGGCCAGTCCCTACGATGGCGATCTCCTCTATTGGAGCCAACGACTCAAGAGCCACCCCATGTGCAATGGGGTGAAAGGAGTGCTGTTGCGCAAACAGCAGGGGAAATGCCGTTGGTGTGAATTGCTCTTTCAAGACACTGATGTCATTGAAATCGATCACATCACCCCCAAGAGTGAGGGCGGAGGCGAAGAACTCAGCAACAAATTCTTGCTGCACCGACATTGCCATGATGAACGACACGCCCGACGTGTCAACGGTATCTGTGCCAAAGACCCGATCATTGAGGAGCCGGATGCGGGGAAACTCGCCTGTCCGGTTCTGAAGCCGAGCGGAGGGGGCGACCCCTTCGCTTAGGTTAACAACCGCGTTCGGCGACACTCTTCACTCGGCTATGTCAGTTCGGTTGCTTATGAGCAATCGATGTGGTAACCCGTATGGTTCGGGGTTCCACAAAAACGGGTCAACCTCAAACGAGGCCCGTCGCATTTTGCGCAAGCTGGAATTCCATTCTACTCCTAAGCATGGAAGCCGGTTGAATATGGCCGACATCGAGATTGGGATTTTTCAGCGCGGGTGTCTTTCACGTCGCGTCGAAAGTCTGCCCGCTTTGCGCCAGCGCATTGCGTCCAACAGAGAGGGCCGCAATGCGCAACACCGAACCATTGCTTGGCAGTTTACTTGCCCGGATGCGTGTGAGAAGCTCTCTCGTCTCTATCCCCTTGCTCATACACACTTGACTGACCACTCGTGAGCACCCCACCTTCAGGGCGAGGCCACGTCCATGCATACCAGACAATGAACAACAAACAAGCAATTTCTATCGCTGCAAAAAATCCGTAATAAAGGTTCCAATACAATGGCCCGGTCAGTGACTGGACAACAGCCGCGATCTGGATTACCCCTACGATGATGTTCGTCCAGCGATTTGCTCTATACTTCAATACCCAGGACAGGAGAACCATAGCAATCGAAGTTTCCAGTAATATGGCGCCTAGCAACACAAATCCTTGAGTGATTTGAACAGGCCCTACGTGCCCTGCCAGGAGTTCCCCCATTGCTTCCTTTTGTAACACACGATTAAAGTATAATGTAAGAATATCTGCATAAGTGAAATTGAACATCACGAATATCCAGAGTATTGTAAGGATGACTTTCCTGTCTTTCATTTCGGTGGTCTTGTTCGTTGTCTTCATTTTTTCTCCTTTTTTGAACGAGAGTGATGCGTTTCATTGATAATTGACGCTTCTGCCTGACTGGCTTTGACGCGAACGACGGAGAGCAAGGGTATTCCTACGGCCCCCTCGCGACTGCCCCTGCGTCTGGTCGAACGCAGGGGGCCGTGCGTTCGCTGGCGATTACACTGCCGCCCTCTCTAGCACGCTCTGATCGGGTTCCGAGGCTTTGCTCGCCTGCTCGTTCCAGCGTTGAGAGTTCACGCCCATCACGAGGAGCCAGAGCATCAGCGGTACTTCCCCGAGGACGCCGAGGACCTCAAGGTAGGTCAACAGAGAGTTTGCGAGCGGCGGTGCCAGAA
>CATPCK010000437.1 GCA_955652655.1 uncultured Ktedonobacteraceae bacterium
ATTTGTGGCGCTCCTGAGCATGGGTATGCTCTTTGTTGTGGTGGGAACGGCCTTGGCTCACGCGAAGGTGTTGAGCGCGACTCCGACGATCGGTTCAACCATTGCGATGGCGCCTACTATGGTGACTGTGGAGTGCGCGGAAAATATCAATCCAAACCCGAAGCTCAGCAATCTTTTTGTTTATGCTCCCAGCGGCGATTTGATCAGTCAGGGTGACGCCAAGGTCTCGCTCTCTAATCCAAAAGAGATGTCTATTGGTATCAAACCCACGGGTAACGGGGTGTATGTGGTACGCTGGATTACCGTATCGGCAGCTGATGGTGACCCTGATCAGGGCGCTTTCGTCTTTACGGTGAAGCCTGCTGTGCCTGCGTCAGGCAATACAAATACTAGTGCGAGCTCGGCAACGGGGAACGGTGGAATACCCCTGTGGGCGACGATACTGATTGGTCTTGTAGCTTTAGTGGTTGGTTTAGGCGCCGGGCTGGGTATAGGCCGCAGCATGACGAAGCCGGCTGCTGCATCTACGTTGGGCGCGATGCGCAGGGAGGTGGCCGCGCAGGATGAGCCTAAAACGCCTACCAAGTCTTCATAGCCGTTAAAGCGAAGATCTTGCGCGATGAGGAACAGGAGGGTGTATGATAGTTGTAGGCGTGCGAGGGTAAGGAAGGTGGAGGCCGAGGGCCGATAAATCGGCGGTGTGCTCGATAAATCGGCACCTACGCTGATCCGTCTGCTTGATCACCTACAAACAATTCATACACCCGGAACAGGAGGTACATGGATGCGCGTTCGGCCTTTCTTCTGGATACTGTTGGCCGCCTCTTGTATTGGTGCGCTGGTCTTCGCCGCAACGTGGCGGGCACATGTACCGGCAGTCATGCAGGTACATGTTGCACAGCACCCCACTGCTTCCGGTGGCTATACCACTGTAGCATTACACCTGATGGACGAGCAGGGTCTCCCCATCGAGGCGGCGCAGGTATCTTCACAGGCCAACATGACCAACATGGAGATGATAACCAAACAGAGTAGTACGAGATACCTGGGGAAGGGAGACTATATCACGCAGCTTCGTTTATACATGACAGGTCCGTGGCTGATCACTATCCAGGTATATGCCGAGGGGTTTGATATGCCGAGGCAGACTTTGCTCGTAGATGTGCAGTGACATGGGCACTACCTTCTTCTTGACCAGGGGAAGCGGCGAACGTATAGTTACAAAGAAGGGTTGAAGAGTCAACAAGGAAAAGGTGAGTTATACCTGTGTGCAAGCTAAGGCGTTCAGTGGCCAATTTTTTTGGTCACTGGCGACTCTCTCTCTTTGAAAAGGTTATCCTGGCCAATAGCATTATGCTGATTGGTGAAACGCTGGTGGGTCTGTGGGTGACAAGCCACACGCTAGAGGCCCATCACTACCTGATCGATACCAGTTTTCTCATCCTGGCTGCTTTGCTGGGCTTATTCATCAACGTGTTGCTATTGCGGGCGAGCTTTCGCCCTCTTTTTACGCTGCTCTCCACTATGAGGGCAGTGAGCGCGGGGAAGACGAGTGAACGAGCCAGGGTCACACAGTCTGACATGGAAATAAGTGAGCTTGCACAGGCGTTTAATGGCATGCTCGACCGGCTTGAGGCGATAAGGCGGGAGCAGACCAAGCTGATTTTACAGGCGCAGGAAGAGGAGCGCCGCCGACTGGCTCTTGAGTTGCACGACGAAAGTAGCCAGAATCTCACAGCGCTACTTGTGCATATTGAAATACTGAGCCAGAACCTGCAGTCGCTGCCGGAGACCGCGGTGACAAACGACACACGGAAACTACTGGCAGGTGGGCTGGACTATTTGAGGGGGCTGACACAGGATACGTTAGAAAGCATTCGCACGCTCGCGCAGCAACTGCGCCCCAGTGTCCTGGATGACCTCGGTCTGTACGCTGCCTTTCGCTGGCTAGCCGAAGATGGCCGCCAGAGGATGCAGTTACCGGTGGAGCTGCGGATAGAGGGTGTAGAGGATAGGGCACGAGGCCGCCAGGGACCTGCACTCTACGAAACAGCGCTTTTCCGTATAGCGCAGGAGAGCCTCACCAACATAGCTCGACACGCGAATGCAAGCCACGTCACTATGACACTCAAGCAGCAACAAGACCATATTTGCCTGCGGATATGTGATGATGGCTGCGGCTATGATGCCACTAAGCACCAGGCGGGAACAGGCATCGTTGGGATGCGTGAACGGGCTAACGCGCTTGGGGGCACGATGAAGATCTTCTCTCAACTCGGAAAGGGCACAACTGTAGAGGCAATATTACCGCTGCCGATGCGGGATGGCGAAGAGGTAGCTTATGCCTGACGAATACACTCCATCCTCACCTCCCACACCTATGCGCGTGCTGCTGGCCGATGACCATGATATCTTGCGCCAGGGGCTCAAGCTGCTGCTGGGCATGCAGGCAGAGATAGAGGTTGTGGGTGAAGCGCGCACGGGACGGGAGGCGATAGATATGGTACGGGAGATGAAGCCGGACGTGGTGGTGATGGATATCAGTATGCCTGATATGGATGGACTGGAGGCGTGTCAACGTATCCGTGGGCTGGAGCCAGCGACACAAGTGCTGATGCTCACCATGCACGAAAGCGAGGAATATTTTCTCAAGGCGCTGCGCGTGGGGGCCGCGGGCTACCTGGTGAAGAAGGCGGCTCCGACAGATTTACACATGGCTATCAGCGCCGTGGCCCATGGAGGCGCGTTCCTTTATCCGGGACTGGCGAAAGCGCTGGTCCGGGCCTACGTGGCTGCACCAACCACGCCCAACACAACCTCATCCTCGCAGGAGAGCACGCAGAGGGAGAGCCTGGCGCAGGAACTGCGGGTCTTGACGCCGCGCGAACTGGAGGTGCTGACCATGGTCGCGGAAGGTCGCACAAACCAGGAGATTGCCGATCAATTGGTGCTCAGTATCAAAACAGTGCAGGCACATCGCGCCAATGTGATGGAGAAGTTGGGGCTGCAAGATATCACGCACCTGGTGCGCTTTGCCATCAGGCATGGTCTCATTCCGGCGGAACCTTAGAACTCATGTGAACAAATGGACGGTAGGCAATATAATACATAGGTAGAGATGAACATTTTGTGGTAAGTGACGGGTCGGGTGTATGAAAAAGGTGGAGGCGTGAAAGCGGAAGGAAAGTTTGAGGGCCGATAAATCGGCTGTGGGCGCGATAAATCGGCCCCTACAGCCTTCTCGTTTACCTACAAACAAGACAGGTTACATCGATTTTTTGGGATAAGATTGGGACATTGGGTATGAAATCTCTTTTGCGTCCGCATAGGACGCGACGTAATATGCTGATAGCGCTGCTATTTGCACTCAGCCTGACATTTACTTTGCCGGCTATAGCCAGCGCGCATGCTATCTTGCTGCGCTCTGACCCGGCAAAGGACGCGGTATTGAACGTGGCACCGCAACAGGTGCGCATGTGGTTTAGCGAAGACCTGAACCCGGCTTTCAGCGCGGCGGCCGTCGTCAATGCGAAGAACCAGCCTGTTGACCAGAAAGATGCCCATGTCGCGGCGGGCGATGCGAAAGAGATGGATATCAGCCTGAAGCCAAATTTACCTCCGTCGGTCTATATCGTTATTTACCGCACCGATTCCGCCGAGGATGGTCATATCCTGCGCGGCTCATTTATCTTCACGGTTGCCAATCCCGATGGGAGTTTGCCGACGCTCAACCCCAATGTTGTTCCAGGGCAAAATGTGCTGGGTGGTAGTAATCTGACGGGGCTTTACACGGGTCAACTCGATGTTCCGACAACGTTCAGCCTGGTCATGATCACACTGGTCGAGCTTGGCGCGGTCTTCTGGGTAGGAGCGCAACTCTTTCTGATCTTCGTGCTTCAACTGGCACCAACCACCGATGATAAACTCAATACCATCAATCGAGAGGTGCAGCAGCGCTTCGAGCACCGTTGGTCCGCGACCACGTTACTCGTGCTCTTCATCGCCAATTTCGGCGTCCTGCTGGGGCAGGCACTTACCATTAGCGGTGGTCAATGGAGAGCGGCCTTCGCGCCCTCATTGCTTACAGGTCTCATCTCCAATGGACGCTTTGGTACGTTCTGGATTGTACGCATGATCGTTATCGCTGTTTTGCTCGTGCTGGCGCTCGTGATGCTGTTGATCAAACAGCGACCTCGCCTGGTCAATAGCGTGTTGCCATCGATCAACCTGCTGCTCGGAGCATTACTCTTCGCTGCCATCTCACTGTCGAGCCATGCTTCGGCGGTGAGCAACAACATCGTGGTGCTGGCTGTGCTGGCGGACTGGCTGCATTTGATGGCCGCGGCACTGTGGGTGGGCGGCATGCTGTATATAACAACAACGTATTTGCCAGTACTTACACGTAAGCCAGTCGCTGAACGGGCGCATTCGCTTGTTACGCTGATCCCCTACTTTTCTCCCCTGGCACTCGCTGGCGTGGCGATTATGGCAGTGACAGGGCCATTCAGCGCGACGATTCATCTCAGAGCATGGGAACAATTGTTTACTACAGCTTATGGGCGCGCCTTGACGGTGAAAATCTTGCTGGTGGGTGCGCTGCTGACTACCAGCGCGATCCACGTTTTGCTCATGCGGCCACGGCTGAAACGAGAGTATTATAAGTATGTCTACGCAGTTGAAGGTGTCACCTACAACCAGGCCAGGCAGGTGAAGCTGCGCGAAGGGCGCATGACAACGCTCACGCGACGCCTGATGGGGGTACTGCGCTGGGAGCCGTTACTGGGCGTGGGGGTAATTGTCTGCGTGGGACTGATGAATGTTTTCGCGGGCACGCTTACACCTATTGCCGCACCCACGCAACCTACAACGACAAAACCGGCCACTGCATTCAACGCGACGGCAAAGACGGCGGATAACAAGTTCACGGCGAAGCTGAATATCAATCCCAACCGCTTCGGCGCCAATATCTTTACGGTGACGGTGATAGATAACAGCACTGGGAAGCCAACCAGCAATGTCGGGGTATCGCTGTATACCACTATGCTGGACATGGATATGGGGACTGATACCGTCAATTTGCGTCCCGACGGCAAGGGGCACTTTAGTGCGCCTGGTGACCTCGCTATGGGTGGGAATTGGCAGATACGTATTCAGATTCGCACACCTGATAATACGCTCCATGAGACAAAAGTCAAGCTTTTCACGCCGTTTTAAGGAGGGGCCGCACGCAGGGCGCGATAAATCGGGCCCAATAGGCGCCAAGTGAAGGAGGTGGAAATAGAACCATTGATGGAGAGGCAGAACAATAGCTTGGGGGTATCCGTAGGGGCGGGGG
>CATPCK010000438.1 GCA_955652655.1 uncultured Ktedonobacteraceae bacterium
CCCCTACGGGTACGAAGACATCGCCAAATACCTACCCCTGAGAGCCCGATGTATCACGTCCAGAATGATGGGAGAACGAACATGAACGAACAGGCAACAAAACGTGTGACGATGGCTCAGGCCGTCATTGCCTTTCTCAAAAACCAGTATGTGGAACGCGACGGGCGAGAACAGCCCTTTTTCGCTGGATGCTTCGGTATCTTTGGCCACGGCAATATCGCCGGAATTGGCCAGGCGTTACAGCAAATGCCAGAGTTCCGCTATTATCAGGCACGCAATGAGCAGGCTATGGTGCATATCGCGGCGGCCTATGCGAAGACCAGGAATCGCCTCCAGACGTTTGCCTGCACATCGTCCATTGGCCCTGGCGCAACTAACATGGTAACCGGTGCTGCCCTTGCTACCATCAACCGTCTACCAGTCTTGTTACTGCCGGGAGACATTTTTGCTCGCCGCAACGTCGCGCCTGTTTTGCAACAGCTTGAGTCCGAACACACACAGGATATCTCGGTCAACGATTGCTTCAAGCCGGTCAGCCGCTACTGGGACCGTATCACACGTCCTGAACAATTACTGACCGCGCTTCCTGAGACAATGCGCGTGCTGACCAGCCCGGCGGAAACCGGTGCTGTCACGCTGGCCCTCCCTCAAGACGTACAGGCGGAGGCATATGCCTATCCTGAAGCCCTCTTCTCCAGGCGCACCTGGCACGTCCAGCGCAACCGGCCGGACCGCCGAGCTCTGGAGCAGGCCACAGCGTGGATTCGTGCAAGTAAGCGACCGTTGATTGTCGCCGGTGGTGGCGTGATTTACGCGGAGGCCACTGATGTCCTGCAGCACATTGTCGACCAAACGGGCATTCCAGTGGGCGAGACGATGGCAGGCAAGGGAAGCCTGCGCTTCGACCACCCACTCAATCTCGGAGCGATTGGAGCCACTGGCACCTTCGCTGCCAACCGCGTTGCTCGGGATGCTGACCTGGTCATCGGCATTGGCACGCGTTATAGCGACTTCACCACTTCGTCAAAGACGGCATTTCAGCATCCCGAGGTGCGCTTCATCAATATTAACGTGGCTGCATTCGACGCCTGGAAACACCTGGGTTTACCGCTGGTCGGCGATGCGAAGGTGACGCTGGAGGAGCTGCTGACCCTGCTCGACGGCTACTCCGTTGACCCCAATTACCGTAGCCAAGCCGAGCAACTCCACACGGCATGGGAAGAAGAGGTCGAGCGTATCTATGACATCCGCAATGAGCCGCTGCCGAGTCAGGGCGAGTTGATTGGCGCGGTGAACGAACTGAGCGAGCCCTCCGCGATCATGGTGTGTGCCGCTGGCAGTCTGCCTGGCGACCTGCACAAGCTCTGGCGAACGCGCCACCCAAAGAACTATCACATGGAATATGGTTATAGCTGCATGGGCTATGAGATCGCCGGTGGCCTGGGGATCAAGATGGCTGCGCCCGACCGCGATGTGTATGTGATGGTCGGCGATGGTTCCTACCTGATGATGAACAGCGAGATTGTGACCTCGATTCAGGAACACTACAAATTGATCATCGTCCTGCTGGATAACTCTGGCTTCAAGAGCATCGGCGCCCTCAGCCGTTCACTTGGGCAGGATGGCTTCGGCACCCGCTATGTCTATCCACGCAATGGCGCATGGCCGACAGATACAGCAGGCATGGATGTGCAGGCGTTGCCCGTTGATCTAGCAGCGAACGCGCGCAGTTTGGGAGCACACGTCATCGAGTGCAAGACGTATGTAGATTTTGTGGGGGCACTCAAGGCAGTGCAAACAACCGATCGTACGTCGGTTATCTACATTCAGAATGATCGCTATGTGGGCATACCCAACTACGAGGGCTGGTGGGATGTGCCAGTTGCCGAAGTCAGCGCGATGTCCTCTGTGCAGGCGGCCCGTGCTGAGTGGGCAGCCACGCGGGAACGGGAACGGTATTTCCTGGAGCAATAAATCAGGAGATACCGCATGCCTGGCGACCGCAAGGGATCGCTACTACATTTCGTGAGCATGCAATTGCTTGAAATATAATGGCGGACGTGCCTGATGGACACGCGCCAGGCAGGGGACAATAAACGAGACTGTCGTGCGTCAAATGTAGTAGCTGGGCTTGCCCCAGCCAGGAGAATACTACGGAGGTGACACAATGATAGAGAATGGACAACTACTCAACTATGTCAATGGGGCCTGGAAGCGCTCACGTGCGAGCGAATTTCTCGACGTGCGCAACCCCGCGACAGCCGAGACAATGGTGCGCGTGCCGCTGTCTCCTTCTGACGAGGTAGACGAAGCGGTTCAGGCAGCTCAGTCAGCCTTCCCCGACTGGCGAAGCACGCCGCCGGTCCAGCGCATCCAATATCTCTTCAAGCTCAAGAAGCTGCTCGATGACCACTTCGACGAGATTGCACGCCTGACGGTTGATGAGTGCGGCAAAACGATGGACGAGTCGCGAGGCGAGCTGCAACGCGGCATCGAGAATGTCGAAGTCGCGACCGGCATCCCGATGTTGATGCAGGGCTACAACTCCGAAGACATTGCACGCGGCATTGACGAGCACATGTTTCGTCAGCCGGTAGGGGTCGTTGCCGCGATCACGCCGTTCAACTTTCCCGGCATGATCCCGCTCTGGTACCTGCCCTATGCTATCGCCTGTGGCAACTGCTTCATTCTCAAGCCTTCTGAGAAGGTGCCGATGACGATGAGCCGGGTCTTTGACCTGATCGACGAACTGGGCCTGCCGCCGGGCGTGGTCAGCCTGGTCAACGGCTCGAAAGGGGCCGTCGATGCCCTGCTCGATCACCCAGCCGTGCGCGCCATCTCCTTCGTCGGCTCGTCCCCTGTGGCCAGGTATGTCTACAGCCGGGCAGCGGCCAATGGCAAGCGTGCCCAGTGCGCGGGGGGGGCCAAGAACCCGGTCGTCGTCTTGCCTGATGCCGATATGGAGATGGCCACCCGCATTATCGCCGATTCGTCCTTTGGCTGCGCTGGACAGCGCTGCCTGGCGACCTCGGTGACCATCACGGTCGGCGAGGCGGGCCGCGAATTCAGAGATCGGATCACCCGCGTGGCGGAAGCGCGCAAGGTCGGCTACGGAATCGAGCCGGAGGTCGAGATGGGGCCGGTCATCACGCCTGAGAGCAAGCAGCGCGTCGAGTCGTTGATCGGTAAAGGCGTGAACGAAGGAGCGAAAGTCCTCGTCGATGGGCGCAACGCCTCGATCTCCGGCTACGAGCGGGGCAACTTCGTGCGCCCGACGGTGCTAGACAACGTCAACCCGCGCAGCGAGATTGCGGGCATCGAAATCTTCGGCCCGGTCCTGAGCCTGATGCATGCTCAGACGATCGATGAGGCGATTGAATTCGTGAACGCCACCTCCTACGGCAACATGGCTTGCTTGTTCACGACCAGCGGTGCCGCGGCACGCAAGTTCCGTTACGAGGTCCAGGCAGGCAACATCGGCATAAACATCGGCGTGGCCGCTCCGATGGCCTTCTTTCCATTCTCTGGCTGGAAGGAGAGCTTCTTCGGCGATATGCACGCTCAGGGTCGCGACGCCATCGAATTCTACACGGAAAAGAAGGTCGTGGTTGAGCGCTGGCCCAGAGAGTGGTCACGCAAGTTCTAGGGGAGGTGGATGGATGTAGGGACCCGATATAGGACTTGATTTAATAAAGCGGATTTGGTATGATCAATAGACAATCATGTGAATTGTTCACTTATTACGAAGATTGTCAAAGGTCGAGTTATGTGCCCCGGGAGAACACATGTACACTCCGATTCAATCGGTCAAAGTCTTTGAGCAGGTAGCAGAGCAAATCGAAAAACGGATTCTTGATGGCGAACTGCATAGTGGAGATCGCCTGCCCACTGAACGTGAGCTGGCTGAGCAGTTTCATGTCAGTCGAACCGCGGTACGTGAAGCAATGAAAATCCTGGCTCAGAAAGGACTTGTCGATATGCGTCCCGGCAGAGGGACGATTGTCATTGATGGGGCGCACGAGGCTATGCAGAACTC
>CATPCK010000439.1 GCA_955652655.1 uncultured Ktedonobacteraceae bacterium
ATACAATACCTCCCCGTGAAAGCGGGAGCGGTGTGGGTGCGGAGTGGGGACCCTTGTGGTCGCCCGCGCTGGGGATGAACCAGGTGCCGATTTGCACGGGGAACCCAGGAGCAGCGCGGGCGACCACAAGGGTCCCCTCCCTTCTCCACACCACCCCCGCCCCTACGGTTCCTCCGTTGCCTTCTCGCTTCTCCCGCCCATTTCCGCTTAGGTTGATGCCTCTGAGGGCCGATCAATCGGCGATGTGCGCGATAAATCGGCACCTACGGTTGGATGGATGATGTTGTGACAAGTTATTATTGCGCCCGCCAGTGGGATGGATCGTTCCCCAGGCGGGCGCAATGATGAAGTTTAGGCCAGGTTCAATGGTGAAGAAGAGTCCTTGACAGTTTGAACCGTCACACAGTGTCACCCTGAGCGAAGCGAAGGGTCTGTCTGCCGAGCGCGACAGACCCTTCGCTTCGCTGATCCTTCGCTTCGCTCAGGATGACAGGGCTGGACCTTTCTGTTGCGTAGGAACTGTCAAGTGCATTTGAACCATGCCTTAACAAAATAATCCGGGTACTATGAGCATATCCATACCAGGGTTAATTCGTTAAAGTTCATCATTGCGCCCCTACATGCGCTGGATGTGACTAGAGGCCGTTCCAGTTATAGGTGGTATCTGGAACGACATGAGAGGTGTTGTAGACCATTGTAATGAGCGTATGAGCTTGTAGCGGAATCTTGTGGAAGTCTCCGTTGTAGAGCTTGCCATTGACATAGACCTGCCAGCCAGTCTGGTCCAGTTGTGGAGGATAGCCCAGGCTGGGAAACTCGGTTGACCACTCATTTAAGAAGTTGCCAAGCACGAAGGAACGCTGGATAGGAGCTTCCATGTGGATGACACCGGAAGTGTCATGAGTATGAAGCCAGTAGAAACAAGATTGATCACTGGCAATGCCAATTTGAGCAGGAAGTGGCAATTGTTGCCCATTAATATACAAGGAGAGATGTGAGTGAATGTGAAAGGCGAGTTGTTCTTGCTGATCACAATAGATATTGTCCACAGGAGGATATTGTGGGTTGACAATTGGTCTCGTCTGGGCCGACTGAGATTGGTGCGTATTGTTATAAACGATAAAACCAATAAGGCCTGCTGCAATGACCGCTACAGCCACTATCGTACTGATGATCGCAACGCGTCTTCTTTTCTGCTGGCGCTTGCGCTCTGCTTCGCGGCGAATTTGTTCTTCACGGCGCTCTTTACGCAAGTCCTGTTTGGTAGGTCGACGTGTGACTTGTTTGCTCATTGAATCCACCAACTTTCAAATGGGATTGTCTCGTAGTTCAAACTTTTTTCTTCTTAAAAAAGCCTTCGTTCATGCTGCCGCTGCGGAAGCCTAAAAGATCAAGAGTGACATATGTATAGCCTATTTTGCGCAGGCCATCGGTTACAGCGCGGCTCATCTCTTCTTCAAGCAGGCGAGGCATCTCGGCGCGTTCGACCTCGATGCGCGCGATTTTATCGTGATGGCGCACGCGCAATTGATGAAAGCCGAGATCATGCAGCAACTTTTCCGCCTTATAGACCATTTGTAACGAGGCTACATCGACCTTTGTACCATAAGCGATACGTGAGGAGAAACAGGCCATAGCCGGTTTATTCCATACAGGCACTCCCAGGAAACGGGCGACGGCGCGTATTTCAGCCTTCCCCATGCCGGCCTCCTTGAGGGGACCCCGTACGTGAAATTCGCGAGCGGCGCGCTGCCCTGGACGAAAATCGCCCTCGTCGTCTTTGTTGATACCATAGGCAATATAGCGAAGATTATGCTGCTTTGCAAGTGGTTCCAGCCCGGAAAAGAGTTCATTTTTACAGAAGTAGCAGCGGTTGAGGTCGTTAGATGTATAGCGCTCGTCTTGCAGTTCGTTGGTCTCAAGGGTGAGCAGTGGGATATCCAGATGGCGGGCAACGGCGATAGCTTCTGTTGTCTCCTCGGGAGCATAGGCGGGGGAAGATGCGATGGCGCCGATGGCACGCGATCCGAGGACATCGTGTGCGACTTTGAGCAGCAGCGCGCTATCGACCCCACCCGAATAGGCTACCAACACTGATTCCATTTCACGCAAAATGGCCTGAAGATGTTCGTATTTGGACAGTGTTCTGGCATCTAATGCTTCTACGCTGTTAGTATTGGTGGATGGGGTATCGGGCATTGGACTTGTAATCTGCTTTCTAAAATGTAGTAAAACGTGTTACAACACCTTCGTACCTGCTTCACAGCAGACCGTTTCACCCTCGAAAGGGCCAGAGCGTTCCGCTCCACAGGCGAATTTGTGTCCCGATGAAGCCACTACCGGGACATCCCTTATCAAACGGAGAGCTTCAGTTTCGACCATGATGGCGGCGTTCCAATCGCGGTCATGAACGCTACCGCACTGTTCGCACACCCACTCACGGTCGGCCAGTGTTAAATCTTCCTTGACCCAGCCACAGACATGGCAGGTCTTCGATGAGGGAAACCACCTATCCACCAGTTGCACAGAGCCGCCATACTGCTCGGCCTTGTAGAGCAGCTGACGCTTGACCTCAAAGAAACTGGCATCACTCACCGCTTGTGCTAATGAGTGGTTGGCAAGCATCCCTTTCGTATTGAGGTCTTCCAGGCCAATCAAGGCATAGGTGCGTGCCACCTTCGTCGACATCTTATGCAAGACATCCTGTCGTTGGCATGCGACGCGATAGTGTGCTTTGGCCAGCTTCTTTGCATTCTTCCACCAGTTCTGGCTGCCCTCTACCTTGCGGGATAAACCCTTGCTTAAGCCCTTGATGCGCCCTAAGTTCCGGCGATAGTGTTTTTGGTTCTCAAACTTCTCGCCAGAGCTTAAGGTGGCTCTGGTCTTAATGCCCAGGTCTATCCCAATGGCTCCACCGCTATGGGTTGGCGTTTCCTGCTCCACTTCGACCGCGATGGAGACGAACCACCAGCCCGCACGAGAGGAAACAGTGGCGCTCATGATCTTGCCACCCAAGCGTAGTTCTTCGGTCATGCTGACGTCGCCCAGCTTTGGGACGTGGAGTGTATGCCCGTGAACCGAGAACTTATCATTTGCCAGGTAGAAGCTCAATCGGTCATGCTTCTTGCTTTTGAAGTGCGGAAAGCCCGCTTCCTCCCCATCCTTGCGCGGATGTTTGAGCTTGGGCTGCGTCCCCTTTTCCTTCATGCGCCAATAGTTGGCGAAGGCTTGCCCCAGATCGGCAAAGGCTTGTTCAGGAGCACACTTCGTGGTTTCGTACACCCAGGGAAATTGCTCGCCTTTGATCTGGTTGTACTGCGCCTTGAGGTCTTTCATCTTGATCCGCTTGCCCTCTATCCGCGCCTCTTTCCAACGAGCTAGTGCCCAGTTATAGGCATGGCGAGCAACACCGCAAGCCTTGCGAAAGTATGTCTCTTGTTCTGGTGTGGTATTCAATCTGATCACGTGCGAACGATTCACGTTATCCCTCTGGCTTTCCCTGACTGATCTTTAGACGAGCCAACTCTTGCCGTGCAAGCCGATCAATCGTCTGCCCCATGCTTTCATGGGATAAGGCCGAGACCAGCTTGAGTGTGTCACGTGTGGTTTTCCGTACACGTAAGACGGTATATTTTTGTGTCTCCATGCATACGTTGTATACTTTGTATGTATTCTGTCAAGTGGTCAAAATGTGATCTCAACAAACACATTTGAAGATGTTTCACCACATTTTTAACCACTGTTGTTTGCTCCTGGCATGGTGTACGATTGTCAGATACACCAGGGCATGTAGGTTGTCTAACAGTCTGGTGGTGCAGGATGCACCTGGCTACTATTATATCATCATGGAACAAGTCTTTGGAACGATACTATGAATGATGAAGGTAC
>CATPCK010000440.1 GCA_955652655.1 uncultured Ktedonobacteraceae bacterium
GTACTTCGCTGATAATAATTGCGAAAAGCCTGTGCAGGTGGGGTTTCAGACATACCAGGTCCACAAAAGGTATCAAGCGCCCACGATCCACTAATTTATGCTTTTTGATCTGGACACCATTGCTGTGTCTGTCTTCAGTGATTTTTGTACCCGGGAGAACAGGAATCAGCACATGCCAGTGTTTCTGAGCATTCACACCAAAGAGGACATGGCGTGAGACAACTTCCACATCGGCTTCACGCACCTGAAGTTCGCCTGCAGCGGGTGATAGCGCTTCCAGGATATTCCAGGTTTCCTGCAGTTCTTCAGGTGTATTCATGCCAGGTCATCCACTTCTTCTACCATATCCTCTTCCTCCCATATCAAACCAGAAAGATTTGCCGTCATATAACTCTGCGGCGTAAGATTTTCCTTTGCATCAGGGAAAAGCATTGCAACTCCAATAAGGTGCTCTACGGCTTCAAGTGGTCCACGCTTTATATCATTCTTATCCTTTGGTATGGAGTCCTTGGAAATGGGATAGATGAGCAGCAAACCCACGTCGTCTGCATTGTGCTTTTCCCTTACCGCAAACAGCTCAGCAGCTTCCTTCTTTGATAACTTTTCGCTTCCAACATCAAGGTCAGCCACTCTATCTACCCTGCTTGCAATAGCCTTCAAATTGGCGAGAGTATCTGTTGTTTGTCCTGCTATAAATCGAGAGCGAGTCAGTAAAGGGGAGGGAAAACCCACCCCGAGATCAATAGTCTCGCTTTCGGAATCGGATTTAATGCTGACGATAACGACATTCCATCTACGGAGCTTTCCTTCCTTGTTCTGAGCCTGAATGTAGTCGCGGAAGAGCTTACCACTAACTGTAGGATCACTTTCATAGATGCTATATTCTTTCAGAAAGGTCAGAATCATGTCAACAGGCGCGCCCTGGAAAACCGTCTTCTTGTCCTTAACCACTTCTCGCTTGATGCCACGATCCTTCATGAGCTGAATCAGAGATTTCGCAGCATCGATGTTATCTGTTAACCACTGCTTATCCTTGTGTCTGAAATGAGTCGTTTGTCGAAGTGTAGCACTATACGAAACTTTGCATGGTATTGCAGCAGTCATCTTCAAACGAGAAGTAATACTGAGAGTAGGGTGAACTCTGATACGTACACCAAACTGAGTGGGCGTGAGACTGGCTTCTTTGTACAACTTGATATCATTGCGTATCTCCTGTTCAACAGTCGCAAGATCATTGAAGTAGCCTTCAAGTTCTGTAGTCATCCAGATACGAGGGAGGTCAGCGTAACCAGGGCGATAACCGAACCAGCGACCCATTTGCAAGAGGGTATCATATGCGCTGGTAGCACGAACGAAAAAGCTTACGACCAGCCCTTCCAGAGTCAACCCTCTGGAAAGAGTGTTGCCGCCGATAACAATCTGTATTTTGGCACTGTCCCCATATATCAACCTCTGATCGCTCCTGCTGTTTTCAACCACAACTTCAGTTTTACCCACTGTCTCGACAAGAAAGGGGAAAAGTTCATCAAATGTAGTTCCCTTCCCACCGACTTTGTCCGGAGGGACAAGGGATGCCTCCTGGCTCCAGAGGCTTCGCAAACCTTCAAGGAGAGAGTTTCTGGTTTTCAGTTCCTTGATAAATCTTTGTCGATACGCCTCTGTTGAGAGATAATTAAAAAGGCCGACGGCGATGATTAAAGTGGCCGGTCATCAATCTGGACAACAGCCGATTGATGACCTACCATGACACCCATGAATAACAATAAAGAGGTGTCATGTGAAAAAGGATACAGAGGTCAAGCTATTTATGCAAGCGAGACACAAAGGAGCCACCCAACAAGTCGCCGCTGCCCGAGCAGGGATAAGCGAGCGAACAGCGCGTCGGTATGAACAGGCAGGAAAGTTACCCAGTGAACAGAAACGTCCCCATACGTGGCGAACGCGCCCGAACCCGTTTGAGGAAGACTGGCCGTGGGTCGTGGCGGAGCTGAAACGAGATCCAGCCTTGCAAGGCACGACGCTCTTTGCGCTGCTGTGCGAGCGGCATCCCCAGCGCTATCAACCGATCCAGGTGCGCACGTTGCAGCGCCACATCGCGCAGTGGAAAGCGCTGCATGGCCCAGAGCAAGAAGTCATCTTTGAGCAGCGGCATCGACCAGGGGAACGAGGGCAATCGGATTTCACGCACATGGATGATCTCTTGATCACCATCGGTGGCATTCCGTTCCCGCACCTGATGTTCCATTTCGTGCTGACCTACTCCAACGTGGAAGCCGTCACCGTGTGTTTCAGTGAGAGTTTCGAGGCGTTGGCCGAAGGACTGGAGCGCTGCGTATGGCAAGTGGGAGGCGTGCCCGAGCAGCACCGCACCGATCATTTGACCGCCGCTGTTCGCCAGCTGGACAAGGGCGAGCGCGAGGACTGGACCGAACGCTACAAGGCTCTCATGACCCATTACGGGATGCTGCCCACCTGGAACAACACCGGCGTGGCCCATGAGAACGGGGATGTGGAACAATCCCATTACCGCTTCAAAGAGGCGGTCGATCAAGCACTGCGGGTACGGGGCAGCCGGGACTTTGCCGACCGGCGAGTCTACGAAGCGTTCCTGCAGAACCTGATCGCCAAGCGCAACCAGAGCCGGGCAGCGCGCTTTGCCACAGAAAAGGAAGCGCTGCGTCCCTTGCCGGCCGCGAAGCTGGCTTTGTGCAAGGAAGTGCGGGTCACGGTCAGTCGCTTTAGCACCGTCCAGGTGCTGGGTAATACCTATTCGGTCCCTTCCCGGCTCATTGGCACTCCGGTGCTGGTGCGGGTCGGTGCGGAGACGCTGGAGGGCTATGTGGGCACCATGCGCACGTTCACGTTACCGCGTCTGCTGGGCAAACAGCAGCATCGCATCGATTATCACCATCTCATCTGGTCGCTGGCGCGGAAGCCTGGCGCGTTTGCCTCCTACCGCTATCGCGACGAGCTCTTCCCAACCACGCTTTTCCGGCAAGCGTACGACTCTTTGGTGAAGCAGACTCCTGCGCGCGCCGATCACGAGTATGTGCGGGTCCTGCACCTGGCGGCCAGTACCGCGGAGTCGGAGGTCGAGACGGCACTGAGCTTGCTGCTGGAAGCTGGCAGCGTGCCCACCGCCGCCGCGGTGCGTGAGTTGGTGGGGACAGCATCTCCGCACCCGATCCCGCGTATACAGACGCCCACCCTTGATCTCTCATCGTATGATCAGTTACTGCCATCAAGGAGGGCTCATGCCTAATACGACACTCAATCGCCATGGCGACCTGGCTGCCCTCTTAGGGCGTTTGAATCTGACAGGGATGGCGGCGCTCTGTGCCGACCTGGCTCTCAAAGCGGCCAAAGAAGGCCTCTCGCATGAAGCGTACCTCTATGAACTGGCCCGGCACGAGGAGGAATTGCGTCTGCAACGACGGAGCGAACGCTTGCTGCGACAATCGGGGCTGCCGCGAGAGAAAACCTTTCGCACTTTCCAGCTGACGCGACTGTCCCCTGCGCTGCAACTCCAGCTCGAACGGCTCAAGAGTGGCACGTTTCTGGAGCAAGCTTGTAATGTCATTGCCCTGGGAACACCGGGCGTTGGGAAAAGTCACGCTCTCGCTGCCGTTGGACATGAACTGGTCGTGCAGGGCCATCCCGTGCTCTGGTGCAGCACCGCGAGCCTGGTGCAACGCTTGCTTGCTGCTAAACGCGATCTGCGTTTGCCCCAGGAACTCACTCGGCTGGACAAGTTCGCCTGTGTCATCCTGGATGATATCGGCTATGTCCAGCAAGATCGCGATGAAATGGAGGTGCTTTTTACCTTCCTGGCCGAGCGCTACGAACACAAATCGGTCATGCTGACCACCAATTTGGTCTTTTCGGAATGGCAGCGCATTTTTAAAGATCCCATGACCACCCTTGCGGCAATTGATCGCGTCGTCCATCATTCAGTCATTTTGGATATGATGAGTGTGGAGAGCTACCGCGCCGAAGTTGCCGGCCAGCATCACCTCTCTGAAGAGGCTGGCTCTGCTCTCTTAAATCGGAACAATTAGTAATCATCGGCGGTCATTTTAGTTGACTTTTAACAGGCTGCCGGGGATTTTTGTTCAGCACCTACCAACATGATGCTGACCAGCAGCGTGCACTAGATCAGCAGCAAGCAACAGTACTGCAAACGTATATAGATAACATACAAGACTGACTCTTACGCAACCTCGCTGATCAAAGACGTGGTATGCTTAGAGGTTAAGGTATTTTCTTCGGTTTGTGCTACAGTTGCAGGATCTCCTTGTCGTTGTCGATGAGCTTCTCTTGTGATTGCGTTCTCCTTCTGTGCATCTTTGCTTCGATGAAGCACGCGAAGTCGGAGCAGATCGAACTTCGCTCGGCCATACATGCTGCGCTTGATCAGCTTCAGTCGAGTTATTTGCCCTTCAGTCTGACCATTGTTCCACATCAACGTCAGACCAGCAAGAACAGCGGCATAATCTTGTCGAATCCCGGCAGCAACCGACTCGAACTCTGGCAAGTGGCTCGTTTCCGCCGCTTGTAGCCACACCTCCAGATGTTGCCCGCTGCGGTCGCGTAGCATCTGGAGAAAGGTCTGAACCAGCTGATAGGCGGCCTCAATCTCTGGGCTGGCTTGCCTGATCTGGATCAATTCCTTGTGTTCCTCTTGGCTGAGATCCTCCGATTTGCGCATGAAAAGCCACGTGGAACGTCCAGTTGAGAGACGCTCCAACGGCCCTGCAAGCCATGCTTCCTCTTTTCCTGCTGCTTGTCTGCGGCGCGTGGAGCCGACCGGGCGCAGTCGTGCAAGATAGCGGTACAGGGCTTTTTGCGAGCCGCGATAGCCCTGCTGACGCAGTTCCTGATAGAGGCGCGCACCGTTGCGACATCCCTCATCCCATCGTTTGAGGACGATATTTTCATAGCGGTCGATCAGACTGGGGCGTCTGCGTCGCCGTTTGGGTTCAGGATACCTCCCACAAGCCAGCCAACTGCGAATCGTTCGTTCGCCCATTCCTACTCGCGCCGCAATGTCAATCGCTCCTAAGCCCTGCTGATGAAGTGCTAGTACCTGCGCATAACGCTGCTCACGCTCAGCTTTGCGAGCCAGTCGTACCTGCTCTTCTCCTTTGGATCGGTAGGCTGCTCGCTGTGGCGGTGGCTCTCTGAGAGATTCCTCCCTCTTCACCTTGGCACGGTTTGCCTTCGCTTGATCCGCTCGGCAACGGGCCAAAACCGTGGAGAGGGCCTCTGCTAAATTCTTGCCAACATGCCAGCGATCAGCGACTTGCACTGCCTGGGGAGCCCCTTGGGAAGCGGCTGCTGCAAATTCAGAGGAGCGGTCACGACTGACCACTTCAATACTTGGATGTCTCTTGAACCAGGCCGAGACCCTTTCTACTGACCGATCAGGCAACACGTCAATGGGAATGCCACGTTGCAGATCACAGAGCAGAGTCCCGTAGCGCCGTCCGCGTTTCCACGCCCACTCATCGACTCCAACCACGTGTGGAGTCCTGGGCTCAGGAAGATCGCTTTGGCGTAGGAGGCGCAAGATGGTATCACGACTCCCACTGAAGCCGAGCTGGCTTCCCACACGGGCTCCTGCCTGTCCTCCCACAACTAGTCCAAGCTGGCTGAGAGCTTCTTGCAGCCGGATGGTGCGTTGGGCATGAGGATGACACAGCTCTGGGAGCCGCTCAGCGAAAATCTTTTGCGCACACGTGCTCTTTGTGCAGAAGAAACGGCGAACGTGAACGATGAGATCGACTGGACGACCAGTCGATGGAAGGTCGTGTAAGGTCCTGCTGTATCGGCTTTGCACCCGTGTGGAGAGAGTCCCGCAATTGGGACACGAGGCGGTTGGAGACATTGTACGCAGCGTGAGTGTGATCTCATCGGCGACGCTGATCTGTTCGATGAGGATCGAAACTTGGTCTGGAAAGATCATCATGGGTGGAATAGGGTACCTCAAAAAGGGATATGGCAAGGATTCATTCCTGGGACAGCCATTTGGACAGCAAAAGCCTTAAATATTCGTAAAAATGAGTAATGCACAATAATGCTTTTTAGAAGAGTTTCATCTGACGTGCTATTTTCTTCTTGCGCCGCTTCTGCGTGGCTCGTTTTTGTGCGGCGGTCGCAACCATCTTGACCACTTTTCCCTTTTTCACAGGAGTGGTAATGACCTGGATATCGTAATTCAGGGCACGGGGCGGCTGTGTCAGGTCGAGCTGGTACTCCCCAAAACGGTTAATGTGCTGGCGAAGATACGGAGACAGTGCTCCTACTGCCTGCTCATCCAATTCTGCCCCTTCTCGATTGAGTTGCTCTA
>CATPCK010000441.1 GCA_955652655.1 uncultured Ktedonobacteraceae bacterium
AGTGTATTCGCTGTGGTCTCTGTATTGTGCGCTGTCCCACGGATGCAATCTCAATGGTGCAGTTTGAAGTAGCCAGCCCGAACGATCGCTGGACGGTCTCCAAAATTCCCATGCTTAACATCCGTTAACAACATCATCCGACTTTCAAGCAGAATTGTTAGAAGCCTACTCAATAGAGGGATCTTTATGCTTGTCCCATGATGCACAGCACAAAATGAGAGATTCATATTCTTAAAGAACGTATAACCTTCAGGAGTAGGCAAGTGCGCCACCGATAGGTGTCTCTCTTATCATCGTTTCCATATTGGTTCCGTAGTTCGGGCTCGTACACATTATTTGGATACTGTATGTAAAAATCGCTGGAGAGGTGGCCAGCGGTGAAATGTGATGGAGGGATATACCGCGGTCTGTAAGGAGCAATCATGGTGCGACAGGACTGGTCTGATGACGACCTTGCCCAGAGGCTGCATGAACGTAACCCGGAGGCTTTGGAGACGCTCATCTCCCGGTATTCTCGAGAAATTTTTTATTTTATCCGAGTCGTTTTGGATGGTATAGGTGTTGCACAGGATGCAGAAGAGTGTGTTAATGATCTCTTCGTGGCAGTGTGGCAAGAGATTGACTCGTTTGACCCCGTAAGGGGAACGCTGCGAACCTGGTTGACAATGCGGGCGAAGTATATAGCATTAGATAGGCGGCGCCAATTGTGTCGCCGCCAGGCTCATAATCTGCAATCGGCAGATGAAACACGACAGTGGATGTCATCGGACAATGGTGGGGGGCGGAGAGGCTTTGGCTGGGGAGGCTATGACAATGACAACAGGGCAACTCTTCCTCCACATCCAGAGGCCAGTATGGAAAATCTTCTAGAACAAAGCGAGAGGCGCGAAGAATTGCGCCTCGCCTTGGCGACGTTGCCTGAGCTTGACCGCTACCTGATTTATCAACGTTACTTTAAGTTCGCCAGTACTGAAGAGTTGGCGGCTAAGACGGGACTCACCCGTCATGCTGTCGATACACGTCTCTGGCGAGCGCGGAAAAGCTTACGTGAGGCGCTCAAGGAGCATGCACATGAGTATGAGCGAATTTGAGGGACAACTGAACACAGGGGATGGTGATTTCTCGACCCTTTCGACACAGGGCCATGATCTGCCTGCGGATTTTAGTGATGAGGATGTGGCCTTTGCTGAAGAATTGGATGAACTCTTTGTGCTACACGAAGAGGATATACCTCCATATTATGTGCAGACACTATTGGATTCTGAAGAGCCCCGTTTCCAGCCAGTAGAGCCAGGTTTTGAGCTGAAAACTCGTGCTCGCGTTTTTCGTCGCCTTAAGCTGAGGCGCCGCCTCTTTCCAAGGGGCCGCCCTCCTTTTCGTTTGCTAGTCAGCGAAATACCTGTACGTCGTTCGCTCTCCGCTGGTGCTGCTTTTATGCTCGTGGTGTTTTTGACGGTGATGTTGACCGGAGCTTCATTTGCTTCAGGTGTGGCGATTTTATTGCATGGTGCCAGGGCCGGAGTCCTTCTGGTGCATGAATACCCCTCGGGGCTTTCTCATGTTCCATTTCCAGCGACAGCACAAAGTGATAACGATAAGCAGCCAACGATATCCATGCTAGATGCCCAGCAGCGCCTTCATTCCTGGAGCATCTATTGGCCTCAGACAATGCCAGATAACTACCGGCTTACCGATAGTTACCTCTATGAGGAGCCACAACAAAGCTGGGCCGATGGTCCCTTTATGGAATTTGATTATACGATCAACAGTGCAACAGCGCGTGGAACAGGTGAACTTGCTATTCGTGAATTTAAGCTCAAACCCGACGTGAGCGTCCTACAATTAGCGAAAGATGGCTCTACTACGACTTTAAAAGCTGACCAGAATGGTCTTGCACAGGCCATCTATGTAGATGGTCAATGGGTCTTGCGTAACAAGTTTCCGGTCTGGGTCTACGGCCAGCGCAGTGAACTGATTTATCAGAAAGACGGTATTGTATTCTGGATTGTAGGTGACCAACGGGATGGTTTCAATCAGGATGCATTACTCAAAATTGCAAACTCGTTGCAAGCGTTACATATAGCACATTTCTTCCCCGTAGGCATCAAGAACAATATCGATGCAGTAACACTGCTGCAAGGGGATGTTAATGGACCATTTACAGGTGATGTCCTGGCGATCACACCTGATGGTAGTGGCGTAGGTACATACTTGAGCCTGGTTGGCTCTCAGCAGTATCAGCCAGGTCATGCTAATACACTGCATTCGCAATAATGAATGCCATGTGCAGATTTTTCTGTTTCCTTAAATGCCCAGAACCTCTTGACTTTTCTCTCAATTGCGTTTATACTCTAATTAATCAGTCAATTAATTAGAACGGCATTAAGGTACAAATAGTATGGCGCGAACGCCGAAAGTTGTTGAAGATCGTCGCGAGCAAATTATCGACGCAGCAATGCGAGCTTTCTCACAAAAAGGGTATACGAGAGCGACAAATAAAGATATCGCTCATGAAGCTGGCATCACGCCAGGGTTGATCTATCATTACTTTGAGAACAAGGAGGCGTTGTTCAAGGCTATTATCGAGGGTCGCTCACCTTTAAAGCTATTAAGCTCTCTACCACCAGAGGTATGGGTGATGCCTCCAGATACGTTTCTACATTTTATGATTCTGCAAGTTCTAGGCATCGTCGAAGAGGAATCATTTGTACAACTGTTGCGGGTAGTGTTGCCAGAGCTGATCTATAACCCGAAGATGGCAGTACTGATTACAGGCGTTTTTCAACGCATCTTTGGTTTCTTGATCTCCTATTTTGAAGCCAAGATGGAGAGCGGTGAATTGCGTCATACAGACCCTGTACTAACTACACAAGTTCTTATTGGCGGTGTTATGGCCTTTGTATTGCGTCGTCAGATCATACGTGACCCCATTGCCTTACAATACACGCAGGAACAAATTGTGGATGCTATTGTTGATACAGTCCTCAATGGCCTGGTACCGCGCGCGTAATTTTTTTGCTTAATCGTTAATTGGTTGATTAGTTAATCTAAACAGGGGTGGTATATGACAGACAGCAGTCCTCAGATGTCTGAGAATGGGAAGATACAGGGGAGCAAGAATAAAGCTCCTATCGTCGAAATACTGCAACTTGCCAAACAATTCGGTAAGCTTAGTGCGATCGATAATCTGAATATGACCATCAACACCGGAGAGACGTACGGCTTAATAGGCCCCAATGGCTCAGGAAAGACTACGCTGATACGAATGATGGTAGGTTTGTCGCGTCCAACTGCTGGCACGATAGATATTCTGGGTGAGCGAATGCCCAGCCCAAAAGTCTCACCAAGGCTGGGATATATGCCCCAGCTTAGTGCGCTCTACCTTGACCTGACTGCCAGGGAGAATATGCGCTTCTTCTGCAATATTTATGGCCTGAGAGGCAAGGAACAGAGTCGCCGCATCCAGGAAATGCTCGAGCGGGTAGAGTTGGCCGATCGTGCCAATGATGTGGTTGGTAAATTCAGCGGTGGTATGAGGCAGCGCCTCTCTCTCGCTTGCGCTCTCGTTCATGGACCGCGCCTGGTACTGCTTGATGAGCCAACTGTTGGCGTTGACCCTGAGTTGCGCCGTTCATTCTGGGATTACTTTGCTCAATTGAATAGAGAAGGGGTCACCATTATTGTATCGACTCATCACCTTGACGAGGCAAGTCGTTGTACTCGCCTGGGTCTGATGCGCCTGGGCGTATTATTAGCGCAAGGTGCACCCCAGGAATTGCTGCGTCGATCTGGCAAAGACAACATGGAGGATGCCTTCCTGTACTACGCCTGCCGCCAGGAGGAAGTATCATGAATGTCAACCGTATTATGGCTCTCGCCAGCCGCATTATTCAACAGGTGTTTCGCGATCGGCGTACGCTGGCATTAATTTTTATCGTGCCGCTTGTTGTTATGACGCTCCTCTACCTGGTGTTGACAAATACCTCCACTTTACACACACTTGCCCTCGTCCGACCCACAGGTACGAATAGTGAACAGGTGAACACGCTTATAGATAAGCTTTTACCCGGCGGGGGGAAACTGAAGACGATCAATATTAACGCTGACCATGTGGATACAACCCTCAAGAATGGCGAAGCCGACGCTGTGATTGTCTTCCCTGCAGATTTTGCGCAACAGGCCCTAATGAGTCAGAATCCATCGGTACAGTTGAAGCTCGAAGGTTCCGATCCTACTGTGGCGAGTGCAATGAGCGACGTAGCTAATGGGCTGACCCACCAGCTTGGGGTGGCATTGGCAGTATTGAAGGCGCAACATGGAGGAGGTCAGGTGCCCTCTGCAGCGAACAGCACCATACCGTTTACAGTGAGTAAACCAGCGTACCTTTATGGTGGCCCTGAATACACCTTTAACGACTCCCTTGCCCCTGTGTTTATCGGCATCTTTTCCTTTTTTTTCGTATTTCTGCTTACCTCGGTTGCCTTCTTACGAGAACGTTCGCAGGGGACGATAGAGCGGGTCATGGTCTCTCCGTTGACACGTGTGGAACTGGTGATGGGCTACATTAGCGGCTTTACGCTCTTTGCTCTTGTACAATCGCTGTTAATCCTGCTCTTTGTCGTCTTTGTACTGCGCGTCCATTATAGTGGCAACCTTGCCCTGGTTTTCTTAGTTGCAGTCTTGCTCACCATTGGGAGTGTCAACCTTGGCATTTTCCTTTCAACCTTTGCACAGAATGAGTTCCAGGTGATCCAGTTTATACCCCTGGTCTTTGGCATCCAGGTTTTCCTTTCGGGTATATTCTGGCCTGTTGCGCAATTTCCTACTGCGTTACAGGTCATCGCCTACCTCCTGCCCCTGACCTACGCTAACGAAGCATTACGCAATGTCATGCTCAAAAACTACAGTATAGGTGAGATCGAGGTACAACTAACCGCGTTATTTGTCTTTGCCCTGGCAATGGTTGTCTTAAGTTCTCTCACTATTCGTCGACAGCGAGCATAGTGAAAAATTTTTGGAGATATGCATATGCAAAACGACCTTACAACACAAACACACCCAGCAGAGCAAGTGGAACAAACTACCTGTTGTATTGTTGGGAGTGGACCAGCCGGTGCTGTATTAGCCCTGATCCTGGCGCGTCAGGGTGTTCCAGTACTGCTACTTGAAGAGCACATGGATTTTGATCGTGACTTTCGTGGCGACACAGTCCATCCATCGGTAATGGAAATAATGGACCAATTGGGCCTGGCGGATCGTCTACTCGCCATCGAACACACGCAAATCGATGCGCTACCGGTGCAGACCGCCGGGGGAACTGTAACTCTCGCCGACTTCCATCACCTGAAAACGAAGTTCCCGTATATCGCGATAATTCCCCAGGTACACTTCCTGGAGTTCGTTACGGGCGAGGCGAAACGCTACCCAAACTTCCGGCTGGTGATGGGCGCACGCGTGGAGAAGCTCATTATCGAGGATGGCTACGTGCATGGCGCGCATTATCGCGGGCTGGACGGTTGGCACGAGGTGAGAGCCGTGCTCACTGTCGCTGCTGATGGACGCTTCTCTCGTGTGCGCAAATTAGCGGGTTTTGAGCCGATCAAGACGGCGCCACCCATGGATGTACTCTGGTTTCGTTTGCCGCTCAAAACCGGCGATCCAAAGGAATCTGCTGGGCGTCTTGCGCCCGGTCATATCCTGATAATCCTGAACCGTGCCGATTACTGGCAAGTTGGCTATATTATTCCAAAAGGAGGCTATCAGAAGATCCATGCCGCCGGTATGGAGACGCTGCGCAAAGAGCTTGCCGAACTGCTGCCTGAGTGGGCGGATCGCATAGCTACATTGGAGGCGTGGAAGCAGATCTCCGTCCTTTCTGTCGAATCAAGCCGCCTCCGACGCTGGTATCGCCCGGGGCTGCTCTTGATCGGTGATGCTGCCCATGTGATGTCGCCCGTTGCTGGTGTTGGTATTAACTACGCTATTCAAGATGCCGTGGTGGCAGCGAATATCCTGGGCGAAAAACTCAAAGCAGGCCGTGTGCGCTTAAGCGACCTGGCAGAGGTACAAAGAAAACGTGAGTGGCCCACGAGGATTATCCAGAGTTTTCAGCATATTAT
>CATPCK010000442.1 GCA_955652655.1 uncultured Ktedonobacteraceae bacterium
ATCACGCATGTCGTCGATACACGCTCGGAATACAGCGATGATGTACAGGAAATGGCGAAGGAGAACATCGAACTGCTCTATCTACCGACTCCGGACACCTATCCTTTGACCATCGATCAATTGCGGCAGGGTGCGGCCTGGGTAGACGAAAGAATTAAAAAGGGGGGACGCGTCCTCATCCACTGTGAACATGGCGTTGGACGCAGCGTCCTGCTGACCTGTGCCGTGCTGGTCTATAGAGGTATGCATGCCCAGGATGCCCTGGAACTGGTGCAGGAGAAGCGCTGGCAGGCGGCGCCCAATCAAAGGCAGGTGGCGCGGTTGAGAGAATTTGAAGCGGTCTGCGCGGCACAGCGCAAGGCGTAACGCTCGATGGCTTGTGCTGCGCCGTCTTCCCAGTTGCTGGCGGTCACTGCGTTGGCAACTGCTTTCACACTCTCTGAGGCCTGCCCCATAGCCACACCCCAGCCGGCGGTTTTGAGCATTTCTATATCGTTATTGTTGTCTCCAATCGCCATAACCGCTTGCAGTGGTATACCTGAAATACCTGCTAAGGCGGTCACAGCGCTGGCTTTGGAGCAGCCTTTGTCCATCACAGTCAGCTCAGCGCTATTGTAACTGCCGCGTTTGATCGTGTTCCAGCTACAGTCCAGCGCGGAAATCTCAGGCAGTACTCCCTCGATCGCCTCTTCTGCGGTGAAGGCACCAACTCGCAGGGGATCGGGATGCCCTGTACAGAGCGTTTCATAGGGCATGCGGCGCATTCTATCCGCGTTGGCTGCGAAGTAGGCATCGATCGAGAGGTTATCGAGTTCAGCCGGCCCCGTCCATATTTCTTCCGTCAGCCCTTCATCTGGATGCACCACTGGCTGGATACCATGCCGCACCAGTATCTCTACCGCCTCCTGGCCAATAGAGGCGTTCAGGGGGCGACTCTTGAGAACGGTCGCCGCCGGGTGCTGCACAATGAGCGCTCCATCATAGAGAATGATCGAGCCTTGCAACCCCAGCTCGTTGGCGACCTGAACAGTATTGAAATAGCGGCGCGCCGTCGCAAGCGTCACCACGATACCCGCCTGCTGCGCGGTCTGCACGGCGGCACGCGTATAGGCCGTGATCTCGCCCGCAGGATTAAGCAACGTACCATCGATATCTATCACCAATAATTGTATCTTCATTGTTGTTTCCATACTTCGCCCATCATCTCGTACCCCTCTGAGGTATATTTTAAAGGGAAGCCGCGCCGTTCCCTTTTATCTGTAATGACGATGCGACGGGACAATAGCCCGTCGCATATTCCCCGCAATGGGGATACACCTATTATATGCAATCTCACTTCTACCCGCAAGGGTAATATTCTCTGTCTAGACATTCTTCCACCGCTTCTGCTACAATGCCCCGTATGAGTACGCAAGCAGAGCGACCAAAAAGCGCCCGCACCAAACGCCAGCCCCTTGGCATCACCAATGATATCCTACGACCAGGCAAATTGTGGCCGGTAAGCGTCCATGGCTTCCCACTTTTACCCGATGAGCAGCCGGTTGGCACCGTGCGTGATAGCCTCTATGACCTGATTCCCTTTGGGTCTCGCGAAGAAAAGCTCATCGGTACAGCGCCTTTTTTGCGCCTGCAAAAGGTGAAGCAGCTTGGCTTTGTCTTTCGCGTCTGGCCGGGAGCCACCAACACCCGCTACGAACATAGCCTCGGTTGTTACCACCTCGCTGTAAAAGCCCTGCGTGCCTTGCTACAGCGCGGCGAAGATGGTGGCCTCGCCGGAATCTCTATTAGCAGTGTGCAAACCCTGGTGGTTGCCGCATTGCTCCACGATATCGGACACTATCCTTTTTCCCACACCATTGAGGAGCTGGGTTATCCCATCGTTCACCACGAAAAAGTGGGGCGTTCGATCATCGAAAATAGCGAGATCGCCACCATCCTTGAGCGAGACTATCACCTCTCGCCTGAGCGCGTGGCGGATGTCATTGACCCCCCCAAGACAAAGGCTCTACCTCCCGATGATGAGCTACTGAGTCACCTGTTGAGCGGTGCGCTCGATGTCGACAAACTCGATTACCTGCCGCGTGATGCGCGCGCCTGTAATGTTCCCTATGGTGGAGTCGATGTTGAGCGGCTGCTGGGATCGCTGCGTATCCATCCCAACGTCAACAGCCTTCGCCGTATCGTTGTAACCCACAAGGGCATCAGCCCCTTGCACTCTTTGCTCCATGCTCGCCAGGAGATGTTCGATAATATCTACTGGCATCACACCAGCCGCGCTTTCCAGGTGATGCTGATGCGTGCTGTACACGAGGCGTTGTTATCGGGTGCGCTGCAAACTTCACAACTGGTGGGGCTGGACGATGCATCACTGCTGCTGCTGCTCGCTGAAGAGCGCATGCCTGCGAGTTCTCGCGCCTTAGTCGCAGAATTAGAAATGAGAAGGCCCTACAAGGGCGTGGTGGAGATCAGTCGCATGGCGGGCCGCCTCTTCAGCCGCCTGGATGCCCTCTTCTGGAACGCGAACCGCCGCCGCCACGTCGAACAGTTGCTCGCCGCCGAACTTGCCCGCGTGCTGGAGATGGAGATTGCGGACTACGAAGTCCTCTTCGATATTCCCAGGCCAGAGAAGTGGGAGATGGATGTGTGGGTCACTTTTGGCACGCACCCCCCCGTTGGTATGGCTGAACTGGTGACGTGGGTGCAGGCTACCGGGCTGCAGCCCGATGATCTTGCCCGCTATGAGCAGCACCAACGCAGGATTCGCGTGGTGGTTCCCGAACGTTTGCGAACACCTCTCCAGGCCCGCATTGACGATTTGCTGCTGCCAATGCTAGAGACGCTGGTGGAAATGGAGTGACGACTCCCTACGGCTGAAGCCGAGGGCTTCTCAGGCACGCGCCTGAACGCTCCGTCCAAGCGCAAGGATGTTGATGGCGGCGTTGTGATCTCTGTCAAGTTCGGTTCCACACTCGCACGAATGCCAGCGTTCCGAGAGTTCTTTTTTATTGACGATGCCACAGCCGCTACAGACTTGACTGGTATACTTGGGGTTCACAAGCAGCACTTCTCTCCCAGCGTTTGCAGCTTTGTAGGTACAGAACTGTTGGAACATAGCCCAACCAGCATCGACAATACTTGTATTCAATCCGCCTTTGGCAGCCGCTCCATTTGGGACATAGTTCCCGTTCTCATCCTGCTTTGGCTTGGGACGCTTGCTCATGTGAGCGGGCTGCAAGTCCTCTAAGACAATCAAGCCATAGGAACTTATGATCTGATGTGAGGCTTTATGCAAGAAATCCTTCCGTTGGTTCGCTACTTTCCTCTGAGCTTTCCCAACCTGCTTGACCACTTTCTTGCGTCGATGAGAACCACGTTTCTTGCGCGAGAGGGCTTGCTGCAAGCGTTCTAGCTTCTTCTCTGCTTTGCGATAGTAGCGCGGGTTCTCTATCGTCTCACCCGTTGAGAGCGTGGCAAAGTGCAGCAAGCCCAGATCTATTCCTACGGCTTCACTCTTCTCAGGAAGAGGGTCGCTTTCCACTTCACAGGCAAAGACCACAAACCAGCAATCGCCCTCTCGTTTTATAGTACAGGTTTTGATGGTCCCGTTGATCTGTCGATGGAGCTTGACTTTGATTGAACCAATCTTGGAGAGGCAGACGCGATTATCATGCGTGAGGTTGTACCCGCCTTGTGGATAGCAGAAACTATCATAGTGGTTGCGGCCTTGAAACCTGGGATAGCCTGGCTCCTCACCATTCTTGCATCGACGAAAGAAGGCATCAAACGCTTTCTTCACCCGCCGTAGCACATCTTGTAGCACCTGGCTATGAATATCCTGGTACTCTTCCCTGATGTCTTTGATCTCAGGAAGCTGGTTGGCTTGATCGTAGTAGGTGATCGACTTCCCCGCCATGCGGTAGGCATCACGGCGTTCCTGCAACGCAGCATTGTAGAGTTCCCGGCACCTATCCAATGTCCAGCTGAGAGCGTGCGCCTGTTTCTTGGTGGGATACAATCTGAACTTGTAGGCTTGCTTAGACATGCTTCTGGTTCTCAATAGACTGCTTCATGACTGAGAGCGGCGCTCCACCCACTGTCGATACAAAGTAGCTGTTTGTCCACAAGGTCGGGAGTTTCCGTTTCAAGAGAGGGAACTCCTGACGCAAGAGCCGCGAGGAACGCCCTTTGATGAGCCTTACCAGCCGGTGAATGCCAAATTGCGGGTCACACTTAACCAGCAGATGCACGTGATCAAGCATGATCTCTAAGCTCAACACGTCTGCCTGATGTTCCCTGCATACCTCAACAATGATCTGCTTCAATCGTTCTGCTACATCCTCTACCAGCAGCTTGCGCCGGTATTTGGGACACCAGACAATGTGATACTTGCACGAGTAATAAACGTTCCGGTTGGACTTGTACGCTCTCTTGTTCATCGAGACAGTATACAGCATCAAGCCATATACTGTCAATACTCCGCATTCCCTGGTTCTCCATCCTTGCGGGGGAAACGCGCTAAAAGTTCAGGCGAT
>CATPCK010000443.1 GCA_955652655.1 uncultured Ktedonobacteraceae bacterium
ATGTACGGCGTCCTGCGCAAGCCGTGGCATACTCCCAAGCCACCAGTGGTGATCCTCGTCCCGGGACTGGATTCGGTGAAGGAAGAGCTGCACATTTATGGCGATGACTTTTTGAGACGAGGGATGGCGGTGATGGCGATCGATGGACCCGGTCAGGGAGAGATGGAATTCGAGTTTCCACTGCGCTTTGACTATGAGGTACCTATCAAGTATGTCATCGATTACCTTGAGAACCGACCAGACGTGGATGCGAGAAGGGTAGGTTTGATGGGCGTGAGTTTTGGTGGACAGTTCGTTGTACGTGCCACGGCATTTGAGCACCGGGTAAAGGCGATAATTGAAAACTGTGGGCCATACAACCAGGCTGAAAACTTCAAGGAACGCCCGCAGATAAGCCGCGATACATTGATTCACCGGCTCAAAGCCGCCAACGAGGAGGAGGCGCTCAACAAGTTGAAGCGATTCAACCTGCAGGGTGTGACGGAAAAGGTAGAGCGCCCGCTGCTGGTGATTCAAGGCCGCCGCGACAGGCTCGTGCCAGCAGAACAAGGGGAGCGCATAGCGGCAGAGTCAGGCAGCAGGGCGGAACTGTGGATGTTTGAGGATGGCAACCACGTCTGTAACAACATTCCTTATAAACATCGACCGCAACAGGCCGATTGGATGCGCGGCAAGCTACATGTTACTGAATCCTCATAGCTTCGCTCTTCGAAATCTTTGTAGTACTGTTGCGGGTGTGGCAGCTGCCACACCCGCAACAGTACTACAAGCTTCAGAACGACGCAATCTTTACCCAACCACAGGTTTTTTGCCTGCTCAGCTACTGTGAGATACTTCCTGGCTCGCTGGCAGCCCTGAGAGCGTGCTGGGCGCATTCAGATTTGCCCCTTCATCGACGCCGATACCCATGCGAAGCGTTAGCTCACCGCCGAGCCAGCCTGTTGCTCCCAGCATTGCCGCGCCAAGGAAGGATAGAACGTACGCCGCGATAGATGGATTTCCGGGTGCATTCAAGCGCATGAGTCCACTCACAACAAAGAGCGTGAGGATGACATAATTTCCTGCTCCATGCAAGATGCCGACACGTTTAGCACGAGTGCCAGACGGTATACCTATCCAATCGATGGTGCCGGCAATTGCTGCCATTATTCCGCCGATGGTGCCTGCCGCAATCATCCAGAAAGCGATTTCCGACCAGTACCCATTGCCGGTAATCCAATGGATGATATCGAAGATGATCGAGGTTATAAGTAATCCAAGTGGGAATGCAACCAGCATCGGGTGTATCGGGTGACCCATTGACTTGACTTTGCTATACATAGTAATTTCCTTGCCTCCATGTCTATTACACAATGATTTTGAGTCTCTTACGGTGTTTCTGATAGTAGTGTAACTTAAGCAGCGTTACCGAAACGTTACGACCAGCGTTTCTGAAGCGTTTCTTGAGGAATTATTTCAAAAGGCGGACTGGCGCTGGGCATGCATGGATTGACTGGCCTCGATCTCTAAGAGCTGAGCACCAGTGGTAATTATTGAGAGAGCGCCTTTCCAGAAGATATCTGGTATACTTGAGATAAGGACTGGGATCCTGGAAAAAATCATTCACAAAGATATTTGCTCTATATTTGGTTAAGGAGAAGCATCATGCCCATACTTGATCTTTCCATCGACACTTTGCTCACTACCACGCGCTCGGTACGCAAGCGGCTGGATCTCTCACGCCCTGTGGAGCCGGAGGTGATCCGCGAGTGCCTGGAGCTAGCCCTCCAGGCTCCCACGGCGAGCAATAGCCAGAGCTGGCACTTCGTCGTCGTGACCGATCTACACCAGCGCCAGGCTCTGGCGACGATCTATCGTAAAGGAGCGGAACGGTATAGGGAGCTGATGACCCCGGTATATCAGAAGCGGGCGGCAGCCAGTGAGCAGGAAGCGAGAACCACTGCCGGGCTCCTCGACTCCGGGCAGTACCTGATCGATCACCTGCACGAAGTTCCAGTCCACGTGATTCCCTGCATCCAGGGCCGCACTGACCAGCTGCCTATCGTTGCCCAGTCTGGCACCTGGGGCTCGATCATGCCTGCTGCCTGGAGCTTTATGCTGGCGGCACGGTCGCGCGGCCTGGGAACGAGCTTGACGAGCTTTCATCTCTTCTTCGAGCAAGAGGCGGCGGAAGTGCTTGGCATTCCCTACGAGGAGGTGATGCAGGCGGCGCTCATCCCTGTGGCTTATACGCTGGGAACGGATTTCAAACCAGCCGCCCGCAAGCCATTGGAGTCAGTGCTGCACTGGGACCAATGGTGAGCGAGCGAGTTACACATGCTTCTCCTATATCGTTCGCAGGATTTCGAGCGCTTCTGTGACATGTTTCTCTGAAGTAAATTGCGAGAAGAAGATGTGACGGACAATTCCCCGTCCATCGATGATGTATGTCACGCGCCCGGGGAGACCACAGGTGTTAGATGTTATGCACTACACTGTACGGTTGGCACTGGAATCAAGCGCGTTGTGGCGTCAGGATGTGGCACTTTATTGTTGAGTGTTCCCGTGTCAATCACCACATCTTCTCCTTTGAAGGAGAGAGCGAAGCGATCCAGGCTTCTTGGGGCCGGACCGTCCAGGTATTCACCAGTTACGTTATAATGAGAACCGTGACAGGGGCATTTGAAGCTCACACATTCATCGCGAAACGGGACGGTACAACCGAGGTGAACACATCGTTGAAACAATGCAATCCAGTACGAGCCATCACTATCTTTGACGACTGTCTCCGAGGCCAACTGATCCTGAAGCGTTGTCCCCTGCAATGAGAATGCTGTGTCTTTAGCGAGATGTACGACATAGGCTTTAGCCGCCTGGCGATAGAACATGCCTGCTTGACCGATCTTGAAATCCCCAGGCCTGGCAGCCAGAAAATCCGCTTTTATGCCAACTGTCAATGTAGAGCCAAACTGACCGGTCAGGTTTGGATATAGCATGTTGAGCGCACCAGCCACGCTGGCGGTTGCAGACAGGCCCCATACAGCAAACATAGATCGACGAAGGAAACGCCTGCGTGACAATCGCTGTTTAGCGATTTCAGCAGCTTCAGCCCCTCCACCATGCAAAATTTCATATTGCTGTGGTGTTACTGGTGATGTATTAATACTCATGATGACCCATTTCCTACCCTGGTATAAGCTCTTGCGAACTATGTACACATGGATTTATTGATACCTATATTTGGCGACGCATCCGCGCATCTTCTTCAAAGATCTCACTTCGAGTTGGCGAACACGCTCACGTGATATACCCAGTTCTTTCCCGATTTCAAGCAATGTACGGCAGCGGCCATCACCAATACCGTAGCGCAAGGTGATGACTGTGCGTTCACGTGGAGTAAGCAAGGCGAGCGCTCGATGCAGTTCTTCACCAAGGAGATGTTGTGAGGCAGTTTCAGTCAAGGCTGCAGCTGCACTATCTTCAAGTGTGTCGGCTAGCGAGAAATTAGCCTCGTCATCAATGGGCGTATCAAGAGAAACAGGCTGCTCGACGAGACCAAGCAGGTGTTTAACCTCGTCCAGATCCATATCGCATGCCTCAGCTATCTGCTCCGGTAAGGGATCCAGCCCGCTCTCTTGCGATAGTTGCGCCGCGACACGTCGTACCTTGCGCAGGCGCGTCGCCACGTGCTCGGGTAGATGAATCAGGCGTGACTGATCTTCAACAGCGCGGCTTACCGCCTGGCGGATCCACCAGGTCGCATAGGTACCGAAATGGTAGCCGCGCTGGTAGTCAAATTTCTCGGCAGCACGTATCAGCCCCAGGTTACCCTCCTGGATGAGGTCTATGAGAGGTACACCAGAACTTTTGTAGCGACGCGCAATAGAAATGACGAGGCGCAAATTTGACTCGATCAGTTTGCGACGCGCCGGTTCATTGCCGGCAACGGCTTGTCGCGCGAGATCGATTTCCTCAGTATAGGTGAGGAGGTTATAGCTACGGATGTCACACAGGTAGCTATTAAAAGTGTCATGAGACCCTGCATCCTGCCGATCAGTGATTGTGCGAGTATGTTGTGTGTTTTTGACTAATGCCATGATGCCCTGCTCCCTTCGGAAAGCTTGCCGTTTCGAGTATCTATCAAGCTATTCGGCATTGGTTACTCGACTCAACACTCGTTCTTTCCTGCAGGATGTGCTACACGTCCTAATAGAGATATACCTCACTGACAGGCCTGCATACATCGACAGAAACGTGTAATTCTTTCCCTTCATTGCCCTGGGAATCCTCTAGACAGAATTACCTACAGGGGTAGGTAATTTGAGGGCAGATCATCACATTCGTAGGGGCGGGGGTGGATGATGCGTGGGGTGGGGACGCTTGCGTCGCCCTGGCAGGTGGGGAAAGCGTGCACAACAACAGGACGAGGGCGACGCACAACACAAGGCGTCCCCCGCCCCTACGGGTACGAAGCGGCTTCCGAGGCGACATGATAAAATACTTACCCGTGAAAGCCCTTGTCAGGCGAGGTTGTGCTCAATGGCATAGCGGGTTGCTGCACTGCGCGAAGTAATGCCAAGCTTGCTATAGATGGAACTGATATGGGCATGGATAGTGCGAGGACTGAGAATCAGCTTTGTGGCTATCTGGATGTCGGTCATGCCATCGGCCAGCAGGCGCAGCACCTCCACCTCTCGTGCCGTCAATCCAGCAGGATAGGTAGGCGGGGAAGTCACGATCTTCGTCGAGGTTGGAGCTGGTTTTTGCCCCCTGGCGGCGAGCGCCTGCTCCGGCGTCATAGAACGTCCCTGGGCCCACGCAGCAGCGAACGCCCGCTCTCCCAGGTGGACGCGCGCTGCTGAGACCGCGCGTTCATAGTCAGCGAGTTCAACGAGAGGAATGGGTATGCCTATAGCATCACGTAAAGCTTCTGATGTTCCCCACAATTGTGCCGCCCACGCTAATTGTCGCAATGCCGCGACTACTTCCCCCAACTCCACCAGGTACACAGCGGCCACCCATTTTTCGTTCAACTCACCGGAGATTGCCAGGCTCTGCTCGTAGAACGTTTGGGCTGCCGCGTAGTCGCCCTCGTTGGCGAGTACCTTCCCCAAAACGGAGAGCGACTTGGCAGTACCATGCCGGTGTCCCATCTCTCTGTAGAGCGCCACGCTCTTCTCAGCCAGCGAG
>CATPCK010000444.1 GCA_955652655.1 uncultured Ktedonobacteraceae bacterium
CAGCCCAGGTGCCAGGCGACCGGGGAGCCAGAACGAGCGCGGAACGTTGAAACTGCGCACCCTGGTGTCCCCTGCGGTGACGGTGGTCGTATGAACTTTGTCCAGGACTTCATGGTCCCTAGGCTCGGGTTTTTCAACCTCTTTGAGCTGAAGCACTTCTGGTGGTACATAGTGTGTGTCGATAATCGCTTTCATGTGAGAAGCCTCCTGTCGGAGAACCCATAAGTTCGCCAAAGGGGGGAGATATGCGTCAGGACAAGAAAATGGCGAGGATATGTGTCAAATTCTCAGTGGCAGCTTGGGCTACATTCTTCTTCTGAATATTCCTGAAAGTCGGCACCATACTTTTACATCTCACCTACGGTGTAAATCCCAACATGAAACTGGCCGAATCTGCCTCTGAAGTGGCTTCACAAGCCAGAGTAGTAGGAGCTACCTTCGCCAGAATACTTATGCCAGAGCGACCAATTTCACGTTGGGATTGACAGGTAGGTGTGATTGTTCTGTTCCTCTGCTCGCTACTCCTGCGCTGTGTTCATTTACAAACCCGGAACGCCTACCTGAATGCTTACCTTACGTCCGCGACCCGCGCCGGTATTAACGCCGACGTATAATTGCGCCAGGATAAAATTGACCACCCCCCGATATGGCTGTAGTCTATGTGAAATGGTGTTCGCCAATCACAGAGGAGACGGCCATGATCAGGAGCAGGACAGTGAATACGATACACGAATTAGCCGTACAAGGCAAATCGCTTCAAGACATCGCCATGACGCTGGGGATAGCCAGGAATACGGTGCGCAAGTATTTACGCCATCCAGAGCTGGTCGCGATGCCTCATCCGCGACCCAATCGTCGCTCCAAGCTGGATCCGTTCAAAGAGCAGATCAAGCAGTGGATGAGCCAGGATCACTGCTACAATTGCGAGGCGATGTTGCCTCGTCTGCTGGCGTTGGGCTACACCGGGAGCTTGAGCGTGCTCAAGGCCTTTGTGCATCCCCTGCGTCCACCAGCCCAGGGGCATTACCCCGTGGTGCGCTATGAAACGGAGCCAGGCAAGCAGGTCCAGTTCGATTGGGGCGAGTTCAAGTATGAGCAGGAGGGAGTGCCCCGCAAGCTCTACGGGTTCACCGCGATCCTCTGCTACTCGCGCATGCGCTTTGTGACCTTCGTCAAACGTTGTGATGCGCCGACGATGATCCGCTGCTTGATGGAGGCCTTTGAGTACTTTGGCGGGCTGCCCAAGGCGGCCCTCACCGACCGCATGAAGAGTGTGTTGTTGGAAATGGAGGACAAAGTCCCACGGTGGAACCCGCTCTTTGCCGATTTCATGGCCTCCATTGGGGTGGCCCCACGAGTCTGTAAGGCGTTCACTCCTCAAACGAAGGGCAAAATCGAGCGCACGGTCGGGGTCGTCAAACAGAGCTTTTGGGCAGGAGTCTCCTTCACCAATGTCGACGACCTCAATCGCCAGGCACACATCTGGTGCGAGCGCATCAATAGCCGGGTCCATCGCACGACCCACGAACGCCCCAGGGAGCGCCGCGAGCGGGAGCCGCTCTCGCCGTTGCCTGCCGCCTTTGCCTGGGAACGCTTTGCTACCGAAGAGCGCAAGGTCGGCTGGGATGGCTATCTGTCTTACGATGGGGTCTTGTATGGGCTCCCTTCTTCGCCTCCTGTGGCAGGAACGGTGGTGCAGGTGCGTGAGCGACACGGGATCCTCTCGGTGTGGTCCCATGGGCAGTTGCTCGCCGAGCTGGCCAAGCGTTCTGGGTCCGGGGAGCATGTCGAGCATCCCGACCAATTTCGGACGGTCGCCCCAGCCGCATCGAGGCGCTCCCAGGTGGTTCCCCTGGGACATCAGCGACCAGTTCCCCAGGTGATGACGCGAGCACTCGCTGAATATGACCAGTTATGTGGCGTGGAGGTGCTCGCATGCAACCACAACTGAAACAGCTGGGCTTAACGCAATTGGAGAAAGCCTTACCTGCCCTCTTTGAGACGGCGCGGCAGGAACAGTGGACCTATGAGCTGTTCCTCACCCGCGCGGTGGCCGCCGAGATTGAGGGACGTGATCGCCGTGCGGCAGAACGACGCATGACCGCTGCGCGGTTGCCAACGATCAAGACGCTGGAAGCTTTTGATTTTGCCTTTCAACCCAGCCTGTCAGAACGGCTCCTGTGGGAACTGGCGGATCTCTCGTTTGTCCAGACGGCCACGAACGTCCTGTTTCTCGGCCCGCCGGGCACCGGGAAAACACACCTCAGCCTGGCGCTTGCGGTCAAAGCCCTCTCCGCGGGGTATTCGGCCTTGTTTACCACGCTGACGCACTTGGCTGAGGCACTGGATACAGCCTCGTATCCGGGCCTGGTTCGCCAACGGCTTCGTCGCTACACGACCCCAAGTGTGCTCGTGATTGACGAGGTGGGATACACAAAGCTCTCGCCGGGACAAGCCCACCATTTCTTTGAGTTGGTCACGGCTCGCTATGAGCACGGCTCCATCCTGCTGACCTCCAATACGGGTTTCTCCGAGTGGGGAAGCCTCCTGGGGGACGAGATTCTTGCCACAGCGCTGCTCGACAGGCTGCTTCATCATGCGGAGGTGATTCCCATTAATGGCCGCAGTTACCGCATGAAAGATCGTCGCGAGACGTTGGAAACCGGGGGTCAAAAATGAACGAGGGGCAATGGTCTGTCGGCGCAGCGGGCCCGCGCGTTGGGGTCATCTCACCCTGGCGCAGCCAGGCTTGCGCAGGGGACGCGCGCGAACTACTGTGGTCTGGGGTGGAGAGGCCCTGCTCTGCTGGCATCCGGAGTGAGCGAGTCGAGGCATTGGGGGGCGGCAGGGCGTACTACCTGGACGCCTGTGGTAGGCTTGGCAGACGAGACGAGCGAGCGCGGCAGGTTCTGCAGTCTATCCCTCGTTCGCTCGTCGCGGCGCCAGCCGTCCACCACAGAGTGTCCAGGTGGAGACGCCCTGCCGCAGGCTGGGGTGGTCGCCTCGATAATGCTCTCAGGAGCAGAACAAACGCAAGAGAGAACCCTGGAGATTGTCAACATTGGAAAGAAAATGAGAGGGGGTCAAAATTATTCCGGCGCAAATTTACGCAGGCGTTGACACATGCAAATCTTCTAACACGATCACTTGCGGGCGCAGGGGTGCATTGGCTGCTGTGGTCTGATGGAAACGTTTCTTGATCTGTTTCTTGGTCTTCTTCTGCTCTGCTTTGGTTTTCGGCAAGGGCAGAAGAGAGGCCAAGTGGGTCTTGAGGCTGATGCGCTCACTTGGGGGAAGCGGAGCATGGACAAGGGAACTGGTTGCTTTGTGGAGGGCATCCTCACGAATGTTTGCGATGCGAGCGTGGAGACGTGCCACCTGATGACGGGCTTTCTCGCGGTTCTTCGATCCTTTTTTGCAGCGAGAAAGATGTCGTTGGTACCGCTTGAGTCTTTTGAGGTTGGTTCGTAAGGCTTTGGGATTCTTGATCGGAGGACGACCATCTGAGCAGACAGCAAGCGAAGAAATACCCAGATCGACCCCGATGGGTTGGCCAGATGCCTCAATGGGTTGCCGAACCTCTTCTTCGACGAGGACGCTGACGAACCACTTTCCAGCCCGCTCGGAGACGGTCGCGGAGAGGACCTTGACACCACTGGTGGGGAGGTAGTTGCGCTCCTTCAAGTGAAGAGTGCCGAGTTTGGGCAGTTGGATACGATCATCAAACACATGAATTGGCTTATCTAAGCGAAAGGAGCCGCGTCCTTGGCTCTTGCTTTTGAACTTCGGTAAGCCAAGGCTCTGATGCTTTTTCCCGGCTTTCCTTTCTCGCACGCGACGGAAAAAGTTGTCGTAGGCTTGATCAAGGTCGCGCAAGGCATTTTGCACGAGCCACTTGGAGACGCCCTTAAGCCAGGGGAGATCAGTGTGTTTTCGTGCAGTTAATTCCTTTTGCAGATCAATGGCAGAGATGAACTTGCCGCTTTCTTTGTAGACTTCTTGCTTGCGGGCAAGGCCGTAATTGTAGGCAAAGCGGGCTGTCCCCGTACATTGGCAGAGCAACATATGTTGTTTCACGGTCGGATCAAGTTCCGTCTTGTATCCTCTGGTGATCTTCATATTCCGACTATTCTTCCTTTTCCCACTCTAGATACTGCTCCCACTCTTCAGGCGTCATTTTCCGGCAAATGTAGTCTTTCTTCATCTCACGGAAATCTAAGTCAACAGAGAGGTAATAGCCGTTGCGTTCTGCTTCTCGTTCCAATTCACGAATGGAATAGTCAGCATCAACTATAAAATCATAATCCCCGCGCTCCATACGCCCAAGGAGGTCAGGACGCCGGTCAACTTCTTGGGCCTGCTTGTCGTGAAGCTCAATGTACGCGGCAAGGGCTTGATCTGGTTCAAAGGTGGTCATGGCACATCCTCCTGCTTCATCACCTGTTCCACGCACTGCTTAATTTTCTCCGCTCGCTCTTTGGAATGCCGCCGCCCATAGATGCGGCTCGCCATACTCGTGATCACGGCGATGAAGTCATCCACCAGATCGTACTTGGTATCGGTGGGAAACATCACTTCCAGGGAACGGCCTTGCATGGCAAAAAGCTGTTCAATGTAAACAAAGCCAAAACGCGTCAGACGATCTCGATGCTCTACCACAATCTTGCCAATCTGAGGATCGGTCAACAGTTTCAGCAGTTTTGGGCGGGTGTCATTCATCCCAGAGGCAATCTCTTGCACAATCTTGGTCACTTGATACCCGCGACTTGCCGCATAGGTCTTGAGCCGCTCCACTTGTCGATCGAGGTCGGCTTTTTGCCCCTGGGTCGAAACACGTGCATATAATGCTATTCCCTTTGGGGAAAGTGTTTCTGGTAATGGATCACGAACAATGATGGTGCCCGTGTCCAATTGATAGGCGTCAAGCCTGCCTGCACGCCACCAGCGAAACGCTGTTTTGTAGCTCACATTCATCTGTTTTGCGTATTGACTTAGCCTCATGAGAAGAAATTATCACAAAGGGACATAA
>CATPCK010000445.1 GCA_955652655.1 uncultured Ktedonobacteraceae bacterium
CTATATTCTCACCAAAATCGGGATAGGCTATTCGCTGGCCTCGCTGCCACCCGTGGGATAGTGGGGCGTCTTATTACACCCAGAGAAGATGAATAGGTGCCGACTCAGTCTACTAAAGAGGGGGGAGGCGGTCCACCGGGACCGCCTCCCCCCTCTTCTCTTCACTCGCGCACTCGTGACAGTTACTGGCTTGAGTTAACGCACGGCAGGCGCGTGTGGCGTTGCGGCAGCACAGGGTTTGGGCTGTTTGGCACGACCAGGCCGCCTTCCCGTTTTCTCTTAAAAGATTGCCTTGCATGTCGTGAAATTTGCGTGTGAACGACCAGATCGGGTTGGCCGCTCCCTTTCGGAAGTCGGGAGTGCGCCGAATTGGCGCGCCACTTGAGAGCAGATGGGCTTGTCGAGAGCATTTCTCCCGCAAACGATCCGGCGCAACTTCCACTCCCACCAGCTCACACCCTGGCGTTCTCGCCTGTGGCTTTCTCGCAATCCGTGCCTCGGGGTCAGCGGGAGGCCTCGCAGGTGCAACTGCTGGTTGAGCCGTCTACCCGCCCGGCTTCGAGCGGGCGCGCGCGTTCTCTCTGTCTTGACGAGAAGACGAATCTGCAGCCACGGCCTCGTGCGCGCTCCAACGCTCCCCTCGCGTGCCAGGGCTGCCGACACGTGTGGAGCAGGAGTACCAGCGCGCTAGTGCCTTTGCACCTCTTCGCCGCTTTTGATACGCGGACGGGGAAGGTCACGGCACGCGCGGCGCGACGCCAACACCAGGCAGCATTCATCACCTTGCGAGACCGATCCTCGATCAGCAGACTCCTGCTGGGGTGAAGCGCATCTTTCTCGGGCGCGGGGAACGAAAGCCGCCAGAAGGGCAAACACGTTCAAGCCTGGTTCGCGACCCATCCCCGCTTCATCTGCCACTTTTTGGAAGTCGCATTGCCGCCTCGGATGAACCAGATCGAGCAGTGGTGAGAGCATCAGGCACGCGAAAGCGCTTGCGCATCAGCGACTTCTTTGATCTGGATCATCTGGCACAGCGGATCATGGACGCGCGTCTTAGCATGGAATGCGCAAGCACACCCGTTCAACTGGTCGAGCACATCCGCAGCCAGGGGTATGGCGAAGGGAGGTACCGGGCCACCCTGGTTGCGGCTGCATGACTTTCGCCCTTTTTCTACGCCCTGGTGTATTTAGGTCCTCCAGCACTTGTGATCGATGTGTGATGGTGGAACTCACGAGTGTGATGGCAGTGTGAGAGCCTGATGCTACGCTCTCACTAGAGGAACCTATCCACCACTTAGCACAAGGAGGCCACCTATGGCTACGTCTACATCTCAACCGAACGTTTCATCCGGCAAGATTGATCACCGGATGCCCCACAGGCTTCCTGTCTTCACCCGTGCGACGCAGCCGATCCGCACAGTGGCCAGGGCCGCGATCTTCTTCCTCAAAGTCTTTCCGATGCTGCCATCGCGACCGGTTGATTGGGTGACGAAGCCCCCGGTGATGGAGAAGGTGAGGTATCCGACGCGTTGCGGCCAGGCCGAAGGCGATCTCTATCGGCCGAGGGCCTGCGGTCCACATCCCGGCATCGTGGTGTGCCTCGGTGTCGTTCCTTTCGGCGTCGATCATCCGCAGGTCGCGGTTCTGGGGAAAGCGTTAGCGCGTGCAGGCTTCGCCGCTCTGCTCTACTGGTCGCCCGCCATGCGGGACTTCCGGCTCGATCCCGAGGACGTCGAGAATATCGCGTTGGCATACCACTGGTTCATTGAACAACCATATGTTGATCCTGTGAGATCCGGCCTGCTCGGCACGTGTGTGGGAGGCGCCTTCGCCCTGATGGCGGCTGCCAGTCCCCTCATACGAGACCGCGTCGGCTTCATTGGCGCCTACGCTCCCTATTCCTCCATGTGGACGTTCGCGCGGGACATCGCCAGTTCCACGCGCTCTTGCGGAGACGGGCGTGAGCCGTGGCGGGTCGATCCGCTGACCCGCAAGGTCTTCGTCCATTCGTTGACCGCTGTGCTGGAGCCAGGCGAAGCAGAACGGTTGCGAAGCGCGTTCGCCACTGAGAGTGGACATCTCGACGGTCGCGGCCTGTCAACGGATGGCCAGGCCGTGTATGCACTGTTCACTGCGCCCGACGCAGACGAGGCGGAGACCGCGCTGCATCGCTTGCCTCCCATCATGCAAGAGCGCCTGGCCGCCCTGTCTCCGCTGAATTACCTGAAGGATATTCCTGCCCCGCTCATCGTCCTGTTGCACGATCGCGGGGATCAGGTGGTCCCCGTTGGCGAGTCGAGGCGTCTGCGCTCCGCTCTGGCCGGACATGCCGGGGTGCATTACACCGAAATGCTATTCGGGCATTTGGATCCGGTCAAAGGTAAGCTGCCACTGTTTCGCCTGGTGTGGGAGCTCGGCAAGTTCTTTCTCGCCGTGTACCCACTGTTCCGGCAAGCGGTGGCTGCGTGATGGCGCGTGCGCTCGACTCTACCCGTCACAGATGTCTGGATCCTCAATGAAGAGGCCTATCATGCGTGAAGCTGACAACGTTGGGACGCGCATGCCTGGGAGGATGAACCTGCCCTATTCCCCATAGTTGGTCCTCACATGCTTGCGACTCGCTGCATTCCGACCCTTTTCAATGCGTTGCTGTCCTCAGTAGTATCCCTTTCATTGGAGAGAGGAGAGAAACTCGCAGCTCTCTCCCTAACGACAGGCTATTCATGGCTATCGAGTCACCATCCATCATTCATAGCAGACGCGACGTGGCAGCGAGGCACAGCTTGAAAAGATGAGAAACAGATGGGGTATGGAGATGAGAGCAGGTCTGACAGGAATGAATACGCAGCAGGATGATTACCAGGTCGTTCCCTCTGCGAATAGACGGTGTCCCTGCAGCGCGCTTCACCAGAAGGCTGAAAGAACTGATCGAGGGTGGTTATGGCCTCATCTATGAAGACGATGTTCTATTTTGCGCTTTCCCTTGCCTGAGTTGCTGCGGCAATGTCAGGAGTTCCTCAGTGATGGCTCATGCATAGCTTCTCCTCCTCGACGTGGCCGGAGGTAGCTCTTGCATCGTGTGCCGCTTCTGGTTTATGATGAAAGCAGGAGATGAGCCTATTTCACACAAACAAGCAGGGGAGTAAAGGGGTACACTGATGTCTGATGCACGAGAATATCAGCGCGCACCTGCTTCTTCTTCGTCTGCGCCCATAGCCGTCGCTTCCACTACTGTCCAGCCATTCCTGGACATCTCGCCTGATGCGCTGGTGATCATCAATCGAGCCGGGACCATTGTGCTGGTGAACCGGCAAGCAGAGGCCGTCTTTGGCTACACGCGAGAGGTGCTGTTGGGCCAGCCGCTCGAACTGCTCCTTCCACAGCGCTTTCACGACGCCCACATCGCCCACCGGGAGCACTATTTCTCCTCCCCACACACCCGCTCGATGGGAATTGGGCTGCATCTCGTTGGGCTACGCAAGGATGGCGCGGAATTTCCAGTGGAGATCAGTCTGAACCCCTTGCTGCTCGATGGGACGCTGCATACCCTTGCAGCCATTCGCGATATGACCGCACAACGCGCCGCCGAGCGCGAGCGCCTCCAGCAACTCCAGCACATTCACCTGCAGGCCGACCTGATCAATCTCGCCCACGATGCCATTCTCGTGCGTGACCCCGTCGGCCGGGTGCTCTCCTGGAATAAAGGAGCGGAGGAACTTTACGGCTGGACGGCGCAAGAGGCGCAGGGGCGCATCATCCATACTCTGCTCAAGACGCGCTATCCCCTCGCCCGCTCCGCCATTGAGGCCCAGGTCGAGCGCGAGGGCCAGTGGGAAGGCGAACTCGTGCATACCTGCCGGGATGGCAGCCTCGTGACCGTCGAGAGCCGCCAGGCGCTGGTACGCGATGAAGCGGGCCAGCCCAGCGCCATCCTGGAGATCAACCGGGACGTCACCCGGCGCCGACGCCGGGAACAGACCGAGCACGCCGAATATGCCGAGACCACCGCGCGCCTGGCGTTCTTACAGCAGGTACTCGACGCCCTGCCCAGCAGCGTCTACCTGGTCTACGGGCCAGAGGCGCGCCTGCTGCTGGCCAATCGCGAGGCCCGCAGCGTGTGGGGAGCGGCGTGGCCGACCGCTCAACCGATGCTGGAGTTTCTCACGACCAACAAGATCGCGCTCTTCGACCTGCAGGGACGTCCCCTGCCACCAGAGCACTACGCCACGCTGCGTGCGGTCCGACAAGGGGAGACGGTGCTGCAACAGCAGGAGACGATTCGTCGCCCTGGCGGTTCCAGTCTGCCGGTGCTGGTCAATGCGCTGATCCTGTCCGCGCCGCAGGGAACCGGGCAGCTGGTTCTCCAGGGAGAGAGAGTAGCGCTGGTCGTCCATCAAGATGTCACCACACTTAAAGAGGCCGAATACCTCAAAGACGAGTTCGTGAGCATTGCGGCCCATGAATTGCGCACGCCCCTGGCAGTGCTGAAGGGCTTTGCCGATATGCTGCTGGTGCAAACGGCTCGCGGGCGCGGACCGGCCCTGGCCAAGTGGCAGAGCGAAGCGCTGGAGGAGATCGAGCTGGCGGTCACGCGCCTGGTCGATCTCACCGAGGAACTGCTGGACGTGACGCGCTTGCAGGCCGGGCGTTTGCTCCTACAGCGCACACCGACCAATGTGATCTCGCTCGCGCACCGCGTCACGACGCTGCTCCAACAGATGACGACGCGACACCAGTTGGAGGTGCGCGCGACACAGCAGGCGCTCGTGGCAGATATCGATCCCGGGCGCATTGAGCAGGTACTGACCAACCTCATCGGCAACGCCATCAAGTACAGCCCGCAGGGAGGCCCGGTGACGATCGCTCTCTGGGAAGAGACAGCCACCCATGAGATTGGCATCAGTGTACGGGATCGCGGCATCGGCATCCCGCAGAGCCAGCACGCGCAGATCTTCGGGCGCTTCATGCGGGCCGACAACGCCCAGGCGTGGGGGATCAGCGGCACGGGGCTGGGGCTGTACATCTGCCGCGAACTGGTGGAACGGCACGGGGGGCAGCTCTGGTTTGAGTCGCGGGAAAATGTCGGCTCTACCTTTTTCTTGACACTCCCCATCATTGCCAACCAGGAGAGCAGCGACGTGAACGCTTGAGTCCAGGTGACCAGCCGCCCGGCGTTTGTGATCGTCCTGTGATAGCCAGGCGGTCTGTTGTGATAGGGAAGTGAGGGCCAGAGACGATACTGTGCAGTGGAAGACGTTGGTCAGCATGGAGCAACCATTCCACGAAAGGGTAGAAGAACAATCATGAAACACACAGGAATACGGATTACACTCATCGTCATTGAGGCATGTATCGGTCTGAGCGCCATCGGTGGGGGCATCGCTCTTCTGAGAGGCGCGATGGACCAATGGTTGCCGGTTGCGTTTCTGCAAGGCACGCCTTTCAATGACTACCTCATCCCTGGCCTGGTGCTGACCGTTGTCGTTGGCGGCGGGATGCTGCTGGCCGCAGCCACGCAGTTCATCGCGCGCGAATGGGCGGTACTCCTCTCGGCGGCGATGGGCCTCATCATGCTCGGCTGGGAGATCGTCGAGGGAGCGATCATCGACCGCTATGCGCAAGCCGTCGTTCCCAGCACGGTGGTGCAACAAGTCCTCTTCGCCGTGCTCGGTCTGATGATCTTCGGACTGGCCACCTACCTGTGGAGAGCTGAGTATCGCCGTCATAGCTTTCTCACCAGGCATGCCAGTCACGCCTAAAGGCCATCGAACGAGAAGGCAAATCTGTCTACACACGCCAGGCGAAGTGTACTTGTGAGGCATCTCGCCTGACTTCTTCTTTGCTCGTGTTCTCCTTGTTCTCCTCGCCGGTCAGGTAGCACCAAAGAGCAGCTTCGCACTATTTTACGCCTTCTTGCCTGGTGGTTCCGTGTACATTCGCAATGAGATCGTTCTGTGAGCTTCGAAAGAGTTGTTGTGACCCATCAGTGAGGTCAATACACGATACTTTATTGAGGAACAGAAACATGCTTCATCTGTAAGATGTTGTTCGGAACGAGCGCTCCATTGCGCTAGAAGAAGGAACGAGAATATGAAACATCCCGCTGGACGTATCGCACGCATCGTGTTGGCACTTGTCATCCTGGGACATGCCCTGTTCCATCTCGGGATCATCCCAGGCGGGATACAGGGACCCGCTGGAAGAACAGGATGGTCGGGCCACTCCTGGCTGCTGGATCAGTTCCTGAGTGCCTCCGTCATATGGGCCATTGGCGTGGCCCTGGTGATAGGAACAATCCTGTTCTACGTCACAGGTGGACTGGGATTGCTCGGCGTGCCTTTCCTCAAACGGCGATGGAAAGCCGCGACCATCGTCGCCTCTCTCCTGTCGCTTCTGCTCTTCGCTGTGACCTGGACCGGGCTCTTGCCCCATCCCTCTGATGCGGTCTTCGGACCAGTATTCAGTGGAGTACTGCTCGTCGGTTTGCTCGTCGATCTGCTCCTGGAGCACACAGTACTGCGACCAAAAGTCAGGCTTTTGGAACATGAGGGAATCATCGCTCACCCGAGCAGGTGAGCAACGAAGGTGTGGACAGAGCAAAGAGGAAGGAAAGAGCAATAACCAGGACAAGACACAACGGCGGGCGAGCATTGTTGCAGCATGGTGAGCAGGCACAGCCTGGTCTCACCACACAAGCCCAGGTGCTGGACCTGCCAGAAGTTATGCAACGGTATCTCAGCTATGCACACGTGGTAGGCAAAGAACCCATGCGCATGGTTCGTCTCAAACAACAAGGGTTCATGAGAACACAACCAGGTCAGAAGTGGATGCCGCTGGTCGCGGAACAATACTTCACGACCAATCCTCCGGCGTTCCTCTGGCACTGTACGATGCGACCGTTTCCTCTCGCCTGGATCTCGGCCACGGACCGGTTCGTGGGGGGCCATGGCAGCATGGTCATCAAACTCATGTCTTTCATCAATGTGGGGAATGCACATGGTCCAGAAATGGATCAGGGCGAGTTGCAGCGCTACCTGGCTGAAATGATCTGTTTTCCGACCGCCTGGCTCTCTGCAGCCATCGAGTGGCAAGCCATCGATGCCTCTTCTGTGCGGGCGACGTTCCGTGACTCTGGCGTGACGGGTTCGGTGGTGCTGCATGTGAATGAGCACGGCCAGCTGACCCACGTGACCGCGGATCGCTATAAGGAAGAGCATGGGCACTATCTGCTCGCACCCTGGTCGGCTCAGTGCAACGAGTATCAGGAAGTGGAGGGGATGCGTATCCCGACCAGGATTGAAATTACGTGGCATCTCGCCTCTGGGGAGTTCACCTGGTTTCGTGTCAAGATCACCGAAATCGAATACAACCAATCGGGAAAGGTGACGGTGCTGTGAAATGAGAATCTCGAAGACTGCTCTCTGGTTATCCGTTCTCGTTGCCTTCCTGGTGCTGATTGCAAGCAGCGCAGGACTCTTTCTGAAGAGTCTCTACGCCAGGGAAACGATGTCCTGGACCGTACAGGCATATGGCCAGGACATCGCTAATATTGTCGCTGCCGCTGCGCTTTTCATTGCGGTCTATTTCGTCAGCAAAGGATCAGTCAAGGCATTCCTGGTCTGGATGGGGGTAGTAATAGCTCTGATTTATCCGTACATCATCTATGCTTTTGCTATCCACTTTAACAGCCTGTTTTTAGTGTATGTGGCGATCGTTGGCTTGTCCTTTTATACGCTTGTTGGCAGCTTGATGCAACTGCATCTGGACAATCTTCAACCCTCCTTTGCTGCCACTACCAAAGCAAGACCGGTGAGTGTTTTTTTACTGCTGGTCGCCGTCCTGTTTGCCTTGCTGTGGTTAAGCGAGGATATCCCAGCGCTTTTGACAGGGAAGATTCCGCAAACTGTGATGGAAAGTGGCTTGCTTACAAGTCCTGTTCACGTCTTGGATTTAGGACTCTATTTACCTGCCATGATCATCACCGCAATCTTGCTGTGGAGAAGAAAGCTTTTGGGCTATATAGTAGCGATTCCTCTGCTGGTGTTTAACATACTCACGGGAATTGGGATCGTAGCAGCGCAATTTGCCGCGAGCAGTAAAGGTCTTGCTGCGAGCCTTGGCGTAGAGCTATTTATTGCTGCCATTGTCGTGGTGAGCCTTGTCCTGTGCGTACTCTTTTTACGAGAAGTGAAATAACAGAAGGGAGGATTGACAAAGATGACTATACTCGTCGCTTACGCAAGCAAGCATGGATCGACCCAGGGAATCGCCGAGCGTATTGCTGAGAAGCTCCGGCAGCTGGGGAAGGAAGCCGAGGCCCGGTCGGTGGAGGAAGTCTCGGACCCCGGCAGCTCCGAGGCCTTCGTGATTGGCAGTGCCATCTACTATGGGTCCTGGTTGAAGGAGGCCACAGAGTGGGTGCGCCGAAACCAGGCCGTCTTAGCCCAGCACCCAGTGTGGCTATTCAGTAGCGGCCCGCTCGGCACCGAGGTCAAGGACGCAGAGCCGCAACCCAAGGAGATAGCTGAGTTCCGGGAGACGATCGGACCTCGCGATCAGCGCATCTTCTTCGGAGCCCTCGAACACAGCCGCCTGTCTTTTGCTGAACGCATGATGGTGAAGGCGGTGCGGGCTCCCGAGGGCGACTTCCGCGACTGGCAAG
>CATPCK010000446.1 GCA_955652655.1 uncultured Ktedonobacteraceae bacterium
ATTACACACCACAACATTTGGGCTCATGCGCATTTCCCGTGCTCAGCAGTTCGAACAAGGTAGCCCCTGGCGTGTGCAGAACAGTATCGAGAGATCTTCTTTCCGAAATATGCCATCTCCAGACGTCAGAAGCATTCCGACGAGCTGTCAGGCTGTTTCTTTCGTGCTTTCCTCTCGTGCTGAGCACGGGAAATGCGCAAGAGCCGTTAAAATAGACAATGTCATAAGAGTGAAAGGTACGGAAGAAATGAGATATTCTTTCAAGTCGACAATGCAGCATAAGCCCTTTGTTGAGTTTATTCTTGGTGAGGAGTAAGCTCAACAAAGGCTTTTTCAACAGGCTGACGAGTTATATGTCTTCAATGTATGTAAGTCATAGAAGAGATGAAGCAACATGTTGTTTGCTGAATACATCGGTCTAGAACAATCCATGCAGAGTGGAGCATGTGTTTGTCTCTAGTTACGAGGGGGCAACTGCTGTATTGACCATTTATTACCATCGGGATCGCTAAAATAGATAAATGAACCCCAGGGCATTACTTCGATCTGACTGACTTCAGCACCTCGTTTTACGAGTTCGTCGCGTACTTCATGAATATCCGATACCACCATCTGCAGACCTTTGAGCGATCCCGGCTGCATGTCTGTAATCCCAACCCCAATGACTATCGAGCAGGCGGAACCAGGAGGTGTGAGCTGGACAAAACGAATCGTATCACTGACCTTGTGATCATGATCTGCATTAAACCCTATCTTTTCCGTGTAGAAAGCCTTTGCGCGGTCGACGTCCGATACGGGAACCGCGACTAGTTCCAGTTTCATTTGCATAGTATAAACATACTAGAAGTTACGTAAAATGTCAATGCTAGATGCTGTTTTCATGTCGTGACGCATGGCGCGTCATGGTCGATGATACGTCTGGAGAATGGCTTCCAACAGATTGGGGAAGCGCACCTCCAGATCTTCTCTGCGCAGTGAGAACAGCACTCGCCTTCCTTGTGGCGTTCGAGAATATTGAACTGATGAACAGAGGCGCATGAATATCGCGAAGCCTTCATATTTCCCAATCAACTGATTGACAAACACACATTTGTATGCTATGATCTAATCAACTGATTGATAAACGGGAGGTTAAACGGATGAGTGAGCCTGTGGCAAATTTTGAAGATGTAGAGCATACTCCTCAACGCCTGGAGAGAGCACGAACAACACATGGAGACGAACGGCGCCGCTCATTGGTGCTGGCGGCCTATGATCTGATCGCGGAGAAAGGATTTGAGGATCTGCGCACGCGGGATGTGGCCATGAGGGCGGGAGTGAATATTGCAACGCTGCATTATTATTTTGCGAGCAAAGAAGATTTGATCGATGGGGTAGTGGATTATCTGCTGGACCTGTTCAGTTCGGAGGCATCGCGGGACCTGCAACTGGATTTCTCCACACCGCTGGGGCATTTGCAAGCCATGTTTCGGAATACAGTCTACCGCATGCGCACGATGCCGAAGATGTTCGTAGTGCTGGGGGAGCTAGTGATGCGCTCCCAGCGTCACCCAGAGCTTGAGGGAGCAATGCGGCGCATGGACGAGCAGTGGATGCATTATCTGGGCTGGATACTGACTGAGGGAGTGGCACAAGGCCAGTTTCGGGCCGATCTGGACCTTGAAACCACGGCCAAAAAGATCATTGTGGTAGTGAAAGGCGTCACTTTCTCCTACGTCTGGTCGCGTCAGGAGGTCGATTTTGAGGGGATGTTACAGATTGTGGAGCGGTTGGTATTACCTGAACCGGGCCAGGGTGAACTATAAAATAGCGCGTCTTTCGAGGGAATGCTTGGATTTTATTGTACCTATGGCTGGTTTTTAAGGAGTAGACGGTGATGAAGACAACTGATCAACAAGGAGTACTATCGAGAGTGCCTCTGTCATTTATGGGCTGGTTAACGGCCGGATCGCTGGTGGGTATCGGCATCGGATTCTGGCTGTTGATGATGATGATCGGAGTGACAGTGGTGGCGATTGCCATTATCGCTGTTGCGTCTATTGTGATGGCGGGGCTGGTGTTGACAGGCGTGCGCTGGACGCCTGCGCTGGGAGCATTGTTTGGCGCTGGGGTGTGGATCGGCGGGCTGTCATCGCAGCAATATTCGCTCTATCATCTGACGCACCCACAAGAAGGAGGACCATTTATCGTCTCGGTGCTGATCTATGTGCTGGCGATAGTAGCAATCGTAGCGGGTATTGCGGCGACCATGCAGAACTATCGCCGCGGGGCACGACTCGCGCCGCGCTGGACCAGTGCGTTTCTGGGCGTGCTGGCTGGGTTTGTCGTTGGCGCGACGGTAGTATCACTGCTTGTACTTCCTGGGAACACGCGGGCCGCTCAGGCACCGACCGAGCCGGGTACTGTACACATGGGGATAGCCAGCTTCTCACAACCGACCGTCACTATCGCCAAGGGATCCATGCTGAAACTGGTGGACGATGGAAGCTTCCTGCATATTATCACCAATGGCGCGTGGGATGGCTCGACGCCGAAATCGGCAAGCGAGCCAGGAGCGCCAGTCGTGAAGGATAGACAGGTCAAAGGGGGAGGCATAACCATCGGCCCATTTAATACGGCGGGCACATTCTCAATATATTGCACCGTCCACCCAGGAATGACGCTCAAAGTGATTGTGCAGTAGCTACAACAGCCACAAGGGCTGTTGCAGGACTCATCCCTCGCGTAGCGACAAACCCGTGTGGTTGTCGCTGGCTCGCGAGGGCTCAGGAAAGGAGATAGCGGTATGACCACAGAAAATAGTAATGCGCAGACGATAGGCGTTTCGATGGAGGGATTGACGTTGCGCGTCGCGGACATAGAACGCTCGCTGGCGTTTTACAAGATGATTCCCGGCGTCGAGGAAATCGTGCACCGGCCTGGAGAATTTGCCCTGCTCTCCGTAGGCAAGGGGATGGTAGGGCTATTGAAGTATGGAGCCACGCATCTAGAGTTTGGGACAGCGGATGTGGATGGGTTGTACCGGCATTTGCGGGAAGTAGGTTTTCCGGTAGAGGGTGCGCCGAGCCAGAAGCCGTGGGGGGAGTATACATTCACGGTGCGTGATCCAGATGGGCACGTTTTGGAGTTCGACGATTCGCATGGCGTGTAAAGCAAGCCACCTGATTGTACATCACAACATTCCAGGTACAGCCCCATTAACTGGTGAAATAATCGCCACGCTTGCCGTAATGTTTTGGAGACGGCGTTGTGCTATACTGGCAGGGAGACAAGCTCAACGACACTATAACTTCGTGCATACCACGGCTTCGCTCAGGATTTTCAGAGAGCGAAAGGAGGAGCAGAGCGATGACCTTGCATCAGCGTCCACTGAGCGAGGCGCTTCCTGCCGCCTCGCCCACGCCGCCAGGACGAGGGCGGTGGAACTGGCATCGAGTCGCGCAGGGGGTCTGGATCGTGCTCGCCCTCGTGCTGCTGGTCACCTTCGTGGCCAACATTCCCGCCTTCTATCAGTCCTCGCGTACTGGTTGCACCCAGCCCAGCCCTGTGGATTGTGCAACCGGGCTACTCACCCCAGGCAATTTCCAGGCCCTGACCCGGCTGCATTTCTCCTTCACGGCGGTTGCGGCCTTCTTAGCCACGCTCACTCTCGCGGTGTCCGTGTTGTACTGGATGGTCGGCCTCCTGATCTTCTGGCGCAAATCCCAGGAATGGATGGGCCTGTTCGCCTCGCTGCTGCTCGTGATGTTGGGCGCAACCGGCATTTACGGATTCTTTGGTGCCACGCAGACGCCCCAGCTTGTTCAACTCCTGACCAATATCACTTTTTTTTTGCTAGTCCCTGTCGGGGGTGTCTTTTTCCTGACCTTTCCCACCGGGCACTTCACCCCCCGCTGGACCTGGGTCGCCTTCGTGCTCTATATGTTGAGTTCGCTACCCTTTATGCCCCCTCTCGCGTCATTTCTGACGTATTTCCTCCCGGTGGGGGTGCAGGTCTACCGCTATGTGCGCATCTATGACGCAGTGCAGCGCCAGCAGACCAAGTGGTTCGTCTTTGGTTTCAGTGTTGGCTTCTCTTTCTTAGCCATTGATTATGTGCTCGGCGCGGTGGTGCCTGGCTTGGGCGCCCCTGACTCGTGGTACCAACTCCTCGATGCGCTGACATGGCTGTTAATCTGGACGCTTCTTCTCCTGAGCATGGGCATCGCCATTTTGCGCTACCGGCTGTGGGACATCGATGTCCTCATCAACCGAGCGTTGGTCTACGGCAGCCTGACTGCCCTGCTGGTGGCGCTCTATGTCGGCCTCATCCTGGCCTTGCAAGCCCTGGTGCATGCCGTGAGTGGCAGCCTGTCCCAGCAGCCCCTGGTCATCGTCGCCTCCACGCTGGTGATTGCGGCTCTCTTCCAGCCGTTACACCGTAGCATCCAGGCTCTCATTGACCGTCGCTTCTATCGCCGCAAGTATGACGCCGCCAGGATCACCGCCGCCTTCAGTTCCACGCTGCGCAATGAGGTGGACCTGGATCAGTTGCGCGAGCAGCTGCTGGCCGTGGTGCAGGAAACGATGCAGCCTGCCCATGTCTCCCTGTGGGTGCGCCAGCCCAGCCGCATGGAAACTCCCTCATTCCAGGCCAGCAAGCCTCCCCCTGAAGAAACCCGAGTACGTGAGGAGATCGCAGGGCATGGTGTGTGATCACTTTCACCGTTTAATGTAGCTGTACAGGGCTCTTTAAAAGTCGAGCCATTGAGTTTAAGACTTGCCGGGTAACACAACAAAATCGTGCTTATTCACTCGATTTTTACATAGCCTGCCTAGGCATACAGGGACTTTTATGCTACACTGCGATGTATGAAGTGCGGAAGATGTCTCCCAATAAAAGACCAGCGTGCGCAAAGACACTTCCTCCAGAGAGCAATCCTTTTTCTTCTTGGAAGTGCTCACCTTTTCTTGCTTCTCGCATGGATACCGGTATCAGTTCATGCGACTAACGCTCCCACCACTCTCCATAGAGCTTCACTCAGCAGCATTCAAGGAACTCCAACCGTTGACCCAACAGTCACTGCATTGCAAAAGGAGAAGCTTGTACATGAAACTGATTGGTTTTGGAATTACGGAGTGTGGCTTATCACCTCACTCGCTATAACTCTTGCCCTTTTTGGCACTGGCATTTTTGCACTCATGAAATGGTTTGGAAACCGCCAGGCCGAACGAGAAAGACGAGAGGACGAGCAAAAGCACTTGTTAGAAGACCGCCAGGCTGAACGAGAAAAGCGAGGTGAGGAGCATTTTCAATCAGTCGTCGAGGAACTAGGTAGCACGAACCAGGTTGCACAGGTTGGAGCAGCTATCACATTGCGTACCTTTTTGCGCCCAGGCTACGAGCAGTTCTACCGCCAATCCTTTGACCTGGCAGTTGCTCATTTACGGTTAAGACACGTTGATGCAGATACAGCCGAACCGCTTGACTCTCTCAGCCAGGCACTCATTACTCTCTTTAAAGAGTCATTCCCTCTTGCCCGCCAGCACGTGCAAAACATGCAACAGCTTGATACAGCATCTATTCAACTTGATAATGCCTATCTTGCAGGAGCCGATTTAGAACATGTATGGATGCCACAATCATACCTTAGACAAACCGTTCTCAGCAGAGCTCACCTCAGCGGAGCCAACCTCCGCAAGGCCAACCTCCACAAAGCTAACCTCCGAGACGCCGACCTCAGCGGAACCAACCTCGACTATGCCCACCTCAACAAAGCCGACCTTAGCGGAGCCCACCTCAGCGGAGCCGACCTCTACGGAGCTAACCTTTACGGAGCCAACCTCAGCGACGCTGACCTTAGCGGAGCCAACCTCTACGGAGCCCACCTTCAGGGTGCTTCACAGTTTGAGAAAACGAAGTTGCAAAATGTCAAAGGACTGACACAAGAAGAACTTGAAACGTACAAAATAAAGGGAGCAATCATCTAATCAACAAAGTGTTGTAGAAAGACAAGCTATGGTATAATCCCTACAAATATGGCCATTATCGCCAGTTCTTCAGACTGCGAATTTGAGCAGCAAGCGAAAGGGGAAGTTTTTATGGTGGTTGTCACTACTGACCAGATCTCACATTATCGTATTATCGAAACGAAGGGGCAGGTCTTCGGAGTGGTAGTGCGTAGCCGGGGCCTGGGGGGCAATATTTTGGCTGGCTTACGCTCAGTTGTAGGCGGCGAGATAATCGAGTACACCAGGATGCTCGAGGATGCACGACGTCATGCCATCGACCGGATGGTACAAAACGCGACAGTGATGGGCGCCAATGCCATCGTACGGATGCAGTTCGATTCATCCGAAATTGGGAATGTGATGAGCGAAGTAGTAGCCTACGGCACTGCAGTGGTCATCGAGCCAGAGGGATAGACAACGTTGCTACGACGGGTAATTATTGCGTATGGCGTGCTCTGTCTCATTGTGGCGGCCATCCTCCTCGCAGCGCATGTGACCATTATTCTGGTGGTCTACCTGGCCGTCAACGGTCTTCTGATTGTTGGGGCCATTCTCTTCGAGCGCAGGGGATATCGTTCACGCGCGAGTCGAACCCAAGGGAAATGGCAGTCAACTGGCGAGCGCTTCGTGGATCCGACGACTGGCCAGAGAGTAGACGTGTACTACAATCCTGAAACGGGAGAGCGCGATTATCGCGAATCCGGTTTGTGAGATGCGAAGTGAGGGTGACGCCGGTGCAGAACGGCTAGCATTGCCACATATAGTGAAAGGAGAAAAAGTACATGGATACTCGCACTATATTTTTGGGAAACCTCACGTGTTGTGTCTCCGGCTTGCTCATCCTCACTATTGTGGGTCTGGTGGTAATCCTCACTGTTCCTGCTCAGTACAAAAAGAAAGTTGATTTCATCGAACCGGTGCTCTTTGTGCTTGTATATGGCTTCACCTACTTGACCTCCTCTGACGTGCCTGGACGTAAACGCCTTGCCCTTCTCGCTGCA
>CATPCK010000447.1 GCA_955652655.1 uncultured Ktedonobacteraceae bacterium
TCGCAGAGCTTCATGACCACTATAGGCAATAACGGGTTGGTACGGTGTCTCATGTAAAAGAGTGAGCGCAATCACTTGCCCGATAGCATCATCATCCTCGACAATCAGGATGGTTTGTTTCTGTATGTGTGATGACTGTCCTGAATGCTGGCTCTCAGACATGCGATCTCCCCAATGCGACAAGCAAACTGTGTTTTAGCTAGTTTCATCACGTTCTTCCCATCGAAAGCGTTTCTCTGCTATTGCCTTCATGAAGGTATCCGTTTGGTGAGGAATAGGCGCAGCAGTGGAACAAGAGAGTCGTCCTGTAGTTCTAGATGCACATATTGCTTACTGGAGTGAGACCCTGGAAGGATGGTTGGGAAGAGCATTTGACAAGATGATGCTCTTGGTCAAGTGTTTCTAGTGATCATCAGGGGAGGTATGCTCCCTGAGTGTTTCTGCATCCCTGTTGGATGTCACATATTTTTGCGCATTGATTTTAGGCTAGAAGTTCAGATAGCTCGGCTGTGTACTCCACAAACTTGGCAAGTCGCTTCTTTTTGAGGTTTTCGCGCAATATCCAGACAATATCTGTATCGCCCCAGGTTGCGCATGTGCGCATGAGTGCGAAACCTCGTTCAGGGGCAGCGGCAGTGATGACACTGACAGCGTACCCCAGTGTCTGGCGCAGCACACGAAAATCTTCGCGTTTACGATCAAAGGCGGGCGCCGAGTGCAAGCGTTCCAAGATGATATTGAGGATAGATAAGGCAGCCTGCTGGGTTTCGGAAGAGAAAAGGAGCGAAGGCTCGGCAATGGCGGCGATAGAGGCGCGCTGTTGATAGTAGTTGCCTCGAGTAGCCATAATAGCGAGATAGTTGATGGTTTCCTGAGGCGCAGCGGTCAGTAATCGTTGAAAAGCTCTTTCTACCCCCTGGCGAACGCGCCAGCAGGTACTACAAGCAAACTGATCCAGCAATTCAAAGACTTCACTGCGCCATTTCGGTAGGGCGGCGGCACAGGCTCCAAACGCCACGACCCCAGAAAGCACTACAAATTCGGAGGGGGTATTACTCACCACTTTTTTATGGTCATCGCTGATAAAGTAGTTTAACAATGTGCGTACTTCGTCGGGTTGTATTGTGACAAGCTCTGCGAGAAGATCACTTAGATCATCGACCAGTTCCAGGTTGGCTCGAGGCCCCGGCAGGCGACTCTGATCGCGCAGGTAAAATTCCAGTGGGCGCTGGTTGCCCGTCAATGCTCTTTCTACGAGGGATGATAACGTACTGTGAGTACTGTGCATAGTTATACGTTCCTTGCATCAAAAGTGACTATGGCAACTTGTTATGTTCTTCTCTGTTTGACGGGGCAAACAAAGCATATTATTATTTTATCACAAGTTTCCAGGTGATGTTTCAACCCCCCTTCGCCGTGAAGGTGATGGTGATGGTCACCTTATTTTGTGCAATAGCGATGTTTGCCAGGTTTGGCGGCTGGATCCCGAAGTCCGTCATATACATGGTGCTGGTTGCCGTTCCCGTTATTGTCTTGCCCACAACTTTTCCCTGCACGTCAAATACCTCTTTGTTAGTTTTGCCGTGCATCGTCAGGTTGCCGGTCAGTTGAAAATGAACGGTTTGCCCGTCAGTATAGCTCGCCGGCAAGCCTTGCGTGCTGATAGAGACGAACGTCGCATACGGATAGGTGTCTGTTTCCAGGGCGTGTTGTCGCACGTAGTTATCGCGCCTTTGCGCATCCGTTTGCAAGGTTCTTAAGTCGACTGTCACATTCATGGCAGCGACGAGCGGCGATGCGCCGGTTCGTATGCGGAAACTGCCCTGGACTGAGTGCGTCGAGCCAATAGCATGATTATTCGGTTTATTTTGGAAGACCAGGTTTTCGTACACGCTATAGGATGCGGTAGTCTGGGCAGGCACGATCTGAAATGTCTGCAGACCGGTTGATGGAATGGGCGTTCCAGTGGCCGTTGCGGCTCCTGGCGCAGTATGAGGCTGGTTGACGGCGCTGGCGAAGCGCGCTGTGTACAGCATACCAGCAACAATAACGATGATGAGGGCAACGCCGGTTCCGGCCAGCCAGATGTAACGTTTTTTCATAGTTCCTCCTTCTAACTCAACATTTCACTTCTGTCGGAGAGAACCCTCTCCGCACACATAGAAGGATAGCATTGGTTTATTGAAAACATATTGGAAAGAGATGTGAGCATTCCAATCGTTATCACATCACAGCTACCATGAGAATTTTCCCATCTTCCTCCAATGCGCTTCACATGATTTCCCTTTACTATAGAACTAACGCAAGAAACGAAACCTTGCGCATCGAACGTCAACGAGCATTATGAGCAATACCTTGCTCACATAGATTGTTTGAACAAAAGCAGGAGACAACGAACATGCTACAAGAAGAACATGAAGTCTATATACCGTATTCACCTCGATCGCCATACCTATCGTCTGCGTCAGCAGGCGTCTTAGACGATGCTCCGGTCACGCAAACTCCCCCAGAGCAAAGCGCATTCCAGCCACCCAGGTATCCCGCGGGTCCGCAAGCCTCGCCGCCACCGCCACCCAAGCGACCCGGTCGTGCGGGAGCGATCCTGCTCCTCACCTTCGCGCTCGTTCTCATTTTTGGCGTGGGTCTGTTTGCTGGCCTGGAGTTCGCGAGCAGCAAGAGTAGTACGAGCACAACGTCGAAGGCTGCGGCATCCGCAACCGCTACATCATCTAGCGGCACGACATTAGAGACACTGCAGGAAGCTGCCATTGCAAAGATAGAGGCAGCCGTTGTCGAAATCAAGGTGACCACAGTACAAGGGGAACAGATTGGCTCAGGGGTTATTGTTGACACGAAGGGGGACATTGTGACCAATAACCATGTCGTCAGTGGTGAACAGACCATTGAAGTCGTGCAGGCCAATGGAAGCACAGAACAGGCACAGCTGGTAGGTACAGTTGCTGCCGATGATCTGGCCGTGGTGCGCATTCAACCCTTTGCGCATATGACGGTCGCCCAGATCGGCGACTCTTCCAAGCTCGTCGTGGGGCAAGAGGTTTTGGCGATTGGCAACCCGCTCGGGATTACTGAGACGGCTACCAAGGGAATTGTGAGCGCTCTGAACCGGAGTGTGACGGAGTCAACAGGAACCACGATCTCCAAAGCCATCCAGACCGATGCTGCCGTCAATCCCGGCAATAGTGGCGGGGCCCTGATCAATTTGCAGGGGCAACTTATTGGCATCCCAACACTGACCGCGGTGAATACCGAGTCCAATACAGCCGCTAATGGCGTCAGTTTTGCGATCCCATCCAATCTTGTTGAAACAGCCTTGCAGCAGATTATCCAGCAATAGGGAGATTCTTGACTCACGTTGGAAACTATTCAAGGGGCGTGCAAAGAGGGGTGGTACAGTATTGCTTGTCTGATAGATTTGCCACTTACATTGAATAATTTTAGCGATCCACATTGGAGA
>CATPCK010000448.1 GCA_955652655.1 uncultured Ktedonobacteraceae bacterium
ACCCCTACTACTGCTCATTTATTGATGCGGCTATGAGAGGGGCAAAAACAGCTCTTTGATGTCTGCCAAGATGCTCAAAAAGCCATAAAAAGTATGTTTGTTAAGGCCTTTATGTCAAATGGCCCTTTTTTACAGCAATCGTTGTCATACCCCATCTCCGGCCATTGCGTTTGGGAGAGCCAAATGAGGGAAAAGAAGCAGTCCAGGAGGTGGCGGACTAAAGCCCTTCAGTGTGTGCCAAAAACCTTCGTTTCTTGAGATTCTTAAATATTATACCATTTTTAATAGCCGTCAGATTTTCGTCTCTTTTGTAGAGAAGCTAATAGAGCAGATATATCGAGAAAGAGGTTAAATTGGACACTAGTATTATTTTAAAACTAGCAGTAGATAATCCTAATGCGTCAGGTATAGATCGGCTAGAAAACATTTATCATTTACTTTCACAAGTCCTCGTATTCAAAGTTCCAGGAGCTATTACTGAATTAGGGTGTAATGAGGGAAAAACAAGTGTCTTTCTTCGCATGATAATAGATCATTTTGCGCCAGAAAGAGAGTTACATGTTTATGATTCTTTTCAAGGATTACCTCAGAAGAGTCGTTATGATCACCTTACAGATGATACAGCTCTTATGGTAAAGCAAAAATTTGCAGATGATGCTGCAAAAAGTGGATTGAATATATCGTATGACGAAACTTTAGCGATGGCTGGCCTCAAAGCCACTAAGCAGCAACTCAAAGATAATTTCCAGCGCTGGAAATTATCTTTGCCAGCAATACAAGTAGGATGGGTTAAAGACACACTTCCATATTTTTTACCACATTCAATAGCTTTCGCGTACTTGGATAGTGATTTTTTTGACTCTATTCTTATTAGTCTCGAGCATATCTATCCTCAGCTATCCCTTAATGCCGTTGTGGTTATTGACGATTACTGTGATTTAGAAAAAAATCCACGCGCTTGGCCCGGCTTACCTGGAGTGAAGGAGGCATGTGACCTTTTTCTTTTAGATAAACCAGAAAAGATGCATGTCTTAGTTGGATCAGACGATTTAACAATGGGATACTTCAGAAAAATGTGATATATAGATATTATGTAGAATATTTAGATCCTTTTTACTGATCGGCAAAGGAGGGGGCAAGCCGATCACCTTTACCGTGACGGCCGGACAGCGGTATGAAGCCACGCAATTTGAGGTACTCATGCAACAAGGCGCAGTGAAACGAGCTGGGCGAGGGCGTCCACATCTGCGGCCAGAGCGGGTTTTGGGGGATAAGGGGTTCCCGTAGCAAGTGGACAGGAATCAACGGTAGGGATATATCATTGAGAATATGCATGTTCTCTATCGGCACTACAAGCTGTTTCAGATCATTGGAGACACAGAGAGAAAAAGACGGCTCAAACACTATCTACGGTTGGGACTCATATCCATGCACTGGCTCTACAAGCTACTCCTTCATCTTACCGTTGATTCCTGTCCATTTGCTACGGGAACCCCTGCTATGGCTACATATGGCGCGATCGTCAGTGGGTCGGGCCATTTCGAGGTGAGTATCAGGCGCTGCAAGCCGCTTTCAATGAAGCCATCGAGGTGATGAATACTGAGCGGTCCTTTGCTCAAGTCAATGGTGAGTTGTGGATGTGGAATAATGGATGGAAGTATGTAGGCTATCGAGAGCCTGAAAATGAAAGTGAGTAGCCATGAGCGACCAATTTGATAACCTCTCGTTTGAAGAGGAAATCAATCCGCAGCGCTGGACAGAGGAAACGCGCCTGCACACACCCACATTTGAAGCGTTGCTCAAAGCCGATGGGACCCTATGGCTCTCAGATCCTGCACTTGCCGAGGGCTTTTCAGTAGAAGCGGTGCAGTCCTTGACTCGTTTCCTCTCAGAACGGGTACAGTTGCCACCGGTAGAGCCACTATATGATTTTGAAGGGTTTACTCCCAAACGAGTAGAAGAAAGCGAGTAACAGCATGGCAGAATTAGAACGTATCGGCATCGAACGCATTGAGCGCGACAAGTACCGTTTCTATCGCATCATGGCCACTGAGGACAGGCAGCGCAGCACCTTTGACTCTCACCTGTTTGCACCTGGCGAACTGCTGGAGCTGGCGGCATATGTCCAAGAGAACCGTGCGCAACTTGAGCAGGAAGCACGAGAAGATGAGGAACGAGACGTCCGCGCCTGGTCGGAAGATATGAAGGACCAGGAACAGATTAAGCGTGAATGGCGTGAGTACCGGGAAGGATAACGACATGAGCCACATTTTTAGCACAGAGACGAAAACAACGACCGGGCCGCGCCATGATGCAACCATTCGTATTCAGCATCTAGGGCCAGATGATACGAAATGGGGTGAGCAATGGCGTACCGTGCAGCTGTACGAATTTCACCCTGATTTTGACAACCGGCTCAAGTTCAGGGGCTACGCTTACACATCCATTCCCGATGATCTTATTCGGGATGGGCGCTACCACACTGGCATCTATTCCATCATGGGCCAGGGCTACTTGGAGCAACCCTACCTCAACGTACGGGAAACATCTATCCATGAAGACGATCTGCGCGAGCTGATGGACTATTGCCGCGAGCAAACGGACCAGCACAAGCGCTATACCCCGGTTATCATTCATCCTTGCCCGTTACCCTTCCCGATGTTTGCAAAGGGCGATAGGGTTGTTGTTGTTGGCAAGGACTCCTGGGATAAAGAGGACCACATAGGGCAAACAGGCACGATTGCCGAGGAGAGCTCAGTAGGCGGAATGAGTAGCGTTACCTTCGATAATGCTGAATATAACCAAGGATCCGACGGGCGAATCTATCAATCAATCGGTATGCCCTCCATCAGCTTGCGCACATTAGAGCAGGGCGAGCAGGCAGAAAGCGAGTAACCAACATGACCGATCTCGACAAAAATCTTGAGGCGACCTGGGGCCAGTTGGCCCAGCATTCAGAATACAAACGCAATGATGTTATCCCCTATCGTGTGGGTGATGTCGAGTATACAGGAAAAATCGTGTGGATTGCCGCGCCTCGCGAGAGCCAGGTGGAAGGGCACGCCATGCTACCCACACGCTACATTGTTGAGCGGCAAGGATGGGACGGCTTCCCTGATGTAGTCTATAGTTCGGACATTCTTACGAAATGAAGGCCTCGACATTGTGATACAATTGTGACAGAAAACATTGTCACAATTCGTCATGGTGAGGAAATACCGTGATCGACACGAAGCCTGTAACAATACAATGCGCTGGTCCTGGATGTGAACGTGAAATCCATTGGATACGGGAACCCCTGGGAGAGCGGGGAATAGAACTCAGAAGCCTTAAGGAGAATATCGACACCACGACCTCAACGGGCAAACTGATGTTTCATATTATCGGAGCGATGGCAGAGTTTGAGCGAGATGTGATCAGTGAGCGTACCCAGGCTGGTTTGGAAGCTGCACGCGCACGTGGGAGACGAGGCGGCAGACCAAAGGCGATCCAGAAAATAGAACCACGAAACCTGACACGTGCCAAAGAACTCTATGCTGCCAAGAAAAATAGGATTCAAGAAATTATGCAGATGACCGGTTTCAAAAGCAGAAATACCTTTTATAAATATGTGGTGAACGCAGAGAAGCGATGATGAAACGAGCCGTTCTCCGGTCAACGCTTAGCAGGGAGCTTCTGGAGCAACATCAGCCCTCCAAATCCTTAGCGGGGATTTTGGGGGGTAAAATTGTCGGGACCCCGAATAAGGCGAAAATTGCCCCCTGTGATGCGAATACTAGCTGAGACGGCCTCTGCATCCTTCCATTCACCTGGTTGCAGCGGCACTCCCCATAATTGTGATATACTAAAAATTAGGAACAAGAGCAACTATAACACTTTTTCTTCCAACAGGCACAGCTTCGGTACTTCCCTGCTTCTGTGCTCCCGAAGTCAATGCCACTCACATCTCCTCTGTCGAGTGGACGAGGAGAAAGGCGAGACGACGGGAGAGCTCTGACATTCCAGAGACCACACGAACACCCCTGACTTCCCACACAAAGATGCGTCTGAGGAACCAGC
>CATPCK010000449.1 GCA_955652655.1 uncultured Ktedonobacteraceae bacterium
ACGTGCAGAGTTACAGCAGAATATTAGAGGTTTAACAGAGGCACACCCCGATCCTGTAGGTGCTGTAGAGGCAAGTGAAGGCCCTCAAGATTTCGAAGAAGTTGCTGTCGACTTCCTGGAAACACAGCAGGAACAGTCTTTACTTGTCAATGAGCAGGCTCTGCTTACAGAAGTGCAGAATGCACTTGAGCGTATTGAGAATGGGACGTATGGAAAGTGTATAGAGTGTGGTCAGCCCATACCGGAGAAACGGTTGGAGGCTATACCCTGGGCTGCTCGTTGTATTAAGGATGAGGAACGCCTGGAACAGAGGAATCTAGGTATTACCGAGACGTACGATGCAGAGCTCGACTAATGTATTTCGCGCGCTAATCTTCGCCTTTTCAAAACGCAGTGTATCGGGTACAATACCCGTACCTGTGTTATTGAAAGGGAGAAAAGATCGTTTTGACAGTCAAACGCGCGCGTATCTATGATACACTGGCCTTGCTTGTGGTAATTGTGGTAATCACGCTGGACCAGTGGACTAAAGCCTTGGTCGTAGCAAATCTCAGCCCACCACAAACCAAGTCACCTATTCCGCTGATAGGTGACTACCTCACGATTTACTACATCCAGAATAGTGGGGCAGCCTTCAGTTTATTGGCGAATAACACCGTTCTCGCAGTGCTCATTGGGGTTGCCATCTGCGTCATCATCTACTTCTATGCGCGTATGTTCAACACAGGCCCACTGGCATTTAAGCTCATTTTTGGTCTCATCATTGGGGGGGCAGCGGGAAATCTGATTGACCGAGCCCTGCGAGGGGGATACGTTGTCGACTTCATTTTCTTTCGTATCCCTCAGATTGGGTATCATTTTGCTATCTTTAATCTTGCAGATGCCTCTATATCGGTTGGCGTTTTTCTGCTCTTTCTGTTTATCTTTTTTGGGGGGCTGCGTAAAACAGGGGGTGCTACGAATAAGCACAGGAGCAAGGGAGACTCAGTCAGTAAGGGTATGACTCAAGCAGATAGCAGTGGACCTCTTCGTCCAACGGAGAAAGATGTTCAAACCTGATGTGACCATACGTGACGATGCACCTACATACACTATTGGAGAAGGTGAGGCGGGTCAGAGAATCGACCGTTATATAGCCTCTCTATTAGGGAACGTTTCCCGAACCTCAGTGCAACAATTAATTGTGGATGGGGGGGTCCTTGTGAATGGACATACCAGTAAACCTGGTTATTTACTCCGTGTTGGTGACGAGCTATGCATGGTTCAATCCACTCTCAAATCCTCCGGGAATGCCAAGCCTCGCATGCTACCGCTTGATATCGTCTATGAAGATGAGGATTTGTTGGTGGTCAATAAAGCGGCAGGGATGGTTGTTCATCCTTCTCCAGGGCATGTAGACGATACGCTGGTCAATGCAGTGCTAGCCCACTATCCTGATCTGAAGCATGTGGAAGGTTTACGTCCAGGGATTGTACATCGCCTCGATAGAGATACATCTGGTTTGATTATTGTAGCAAAAAACGCACGTACCCAGTCCGCACTTATCGAACAAATGAAGCGGCATGAGATAGTCAAACGCTACCTTGCTCTCGTTGAAGGCGTTGTATCCATCGATGACGGAAGTATTGATGCGCCTATTGGCCGTGATCCACGTCATCGCCAGCAAATGGCTGTAACGGCTACAGGTAGTAGGGAAGCACGCACACACTTTCGTGTGCTAGAACGCTTTCAGCGTCATACATTACTCCTTTTACAGTTAGAGACAGGACGAACTCACCAGATACGAGTGCATTTGAAGGCTATTAGCCATCCAGTGGTAGGTGATCCTGTTTATGGGTCGGGAAATACACGTGGAAACCCTTCCTTAAATCGCCAATTTCTCCATGCATTCCAGCTCACTTTTACTCACCCCGCCACTGGGAAGGTCTTAGAACTCGAGGCACCTCTTCCTGAGGATTTGAAATTCGTCCTCCTTCAGAAATCTTCACTATAGTACCTTGCCAATTTACCGTGGCATCGTCTATAATATTAATAACAAAGATGATCCTAAAGCACAAATAAAGGCGTCCTTTGTAGTTACGTACTGACCTACCTTTACCCCAATCTTGTTGACCACAACCAATATAGACTATCATTTGTCCCTGATTTTGTTTTCCATTAATCTTGCTGTACATTTTGTTTTCTGTACATAACATCGCGAAGTAGAACATTTATTCTATTGTCTATATGTCTTTTTACTGGAGAACATGTTGAGGGGATAGGGAGGTATGTTCCTCCGGCCAGGAGCCGGTATTTCTTCGCTTGAGGAAAGTGGCTTTTATCCGCGAGGAAAGGAGAACATGAATTATGCCAGTCCTGGAATCAACAGAATTTACGACTCCACGAAGTGCATTACGCCATCGTCCAATTGGAGATGATAGCAAGCAACAAGAGAGACCTGCTACAGATATTAATGCGCCGACGCCAATTGTTCAACGTGCATCGAGAACGCGCTCAACGGATGTCAATGTCGAGATTGATGAATGGGAGCGAGCGTCGGGGAATAGTTCCGCGAATACACAAACACAGTCCCATGTTCGCCACTCAAGTGCAGCGACCGGACCCAAAACACTGTCAAAAGCTCCGGCGCGAAAGCCATCTGCAGCACATCGCCTGCCGAGGGCGAAAAGTGCAATGAGGCGGAATGCCCATCCATTGCTGTATCTTGGTATAGGAATGCTTGGTATGTTGATACTGTGGACAGTCTTGATGGGTGTTGTGAACTGGTTCAACACAACTTTGGATGATATCCGCTATGGCCGTCCACGTACATTTCAGACAGACCAGTTCGTTGGACAGAACGAATCGGGTGGCATACCCAGTCATTTTATTGCTGTGAACTTATACGGCCGCATCGAAGTCATTGAATTTCCCGGTGGTGATGCTACCCATGCTCGTATCTTCCTTGGGCCACAACTATATTCTACTGGTAATGATCTCATACCGGCTACACTCACATTTGTGGATGTGAATGGTGACCATAAACCAGATATGATCATCAACGTACAGGGTTCAAAGATTGTGTTTATCAATGACCAGGGGACATTCCGCCCGCTTCGCCCTGATGAGCGTCCACAGATAGAGCAGTTTTTGCAGCAACATGGGCCGTAGTTTTGATAAAAAGAGTACATTTTGCTGGAGTCATCGATGCCAGCGGCATAGCAGTCTTCCATATCGATCCTAATAGAGCCCCTCGGTGGCATCCTCCGGGATCTCGTCGAGGACATAATGCTTATAAAAGGTCTCGATACTGGCATGGCCGAGCACCAACTGGCCGATGCGGGGATTCTTCCTGGCGAGCTCGGTGCCCACCAGGCGCCGCAGATCGTGCGGTTTGGCGTCTGGCAGCCCGATCTTCACCGTGTACCCCTTGATGATCTTCCAGGCACCCTGGCGAGTGAGGGGCTCAGCCGAGAGTCGGGTGTGCGCGTCCTCTCCGCGGCCGTCAAAGCGGGTGAAGATGTAGGGGGAATCGACGGGGCGGGCTGCGAGCCAGGCCTGGATGGCGGCGTAGGCCTCCCTGGTCAGGGGGACATCGCGGTACTCCGTCTTGTTTTTCCCCCGCACCTCGACGACGTAGCCGCGCCCCCGAGGGCGGAGCCGTTTGCGCGTGATATCACAGATTTCAGAGATGCGCGGCCCGTTGCCGAAGGTATGCAAGAGGGCCAGGTCCCGAAGCCCGAGCAGGCGGCTTGCGTCTGGTTGCTCAGTGAGCAGGCGCATCTCCTGCGGGGTGATCCGAACGCGCGCGTTGGGCTTGAGGCGGTCTTTGAGCCCTTTGACGGAGACGCCGCGCACGTGGTTGAACTGCTCGAATGTGCCCGGGGGAATGAGCTTTTTCTCCTCGGCCTCCATCATCATGTGCCGGACGGCGGCGAGCATGCGGTTGATCGTGTTGGGGGAGAGCTGCTTCTCCATCATCTCCTGGGGGCTTTCCTTATCAGGGACCAGGTAGATGCGCTCCACCAGGTCTGTGCGCCACTGCGAGAAGATCGCCGAATCGAGCGCGCCGTGAGCGCTCCTGGCGAAGCGCAGGTAATCGAAAAAATCCTCGGTGTACTGCTTGCGGGTCGAGTCGGCGACCTGTCCAGCCACGATACTGTCGTTCCAGCCGAGAAGTGTTCGGGTATAGTGTCTTTTCTCCTCAAAAGTAGTAGCCCGATCTCGCGCTACGATCACCGTCCGCGGTGTGGATTCCTCACGTGCTTCATGGGAATGAGCAGGGAGATCTCTATGCATAATTGCTTCTCTTTTTCTTAATTGTGCTTTCAGTGCCGAAAAGTGATAGTCAGTC
>CATPCK010000450.1 GCA_955652655.1 uncultured Ktedonobacteraceae bacterium
GGGCGACCTGCTCGATGTTGGTGAGACCATCGTGGGCGCCGGACGCATCTATGACAAGGGTCAAGGTAGCGGCATCGAGGCGGACTCCCCGGCGGGCTGGGTGTTCCGATTCCGCGACGGCAAGGTGGTTTACTTCCACGCGTTTAGGGACCCGGAGACGGTTTTCGCAACCGTAGGGCTGGCTGACGGATGAAAGTCAAGGGGTCTGGAAGATATTTCTCCTTTGTGAGAGAGTCGTCGTTGGTGCGGGCGACGACGAGCTAAAGCGCAGGGTTCGGGACTGAGGCCTTGCCGCGCTGCTTGCCGCTTGTCGGCCTTGAAGATGCGCGTCCCCGTGTCGCGCCCGCACCGCTCTTCGGTGGCTTGGGCTGCCAGTCCTCGACGAGCCTGCGGTAGGCGCTCTCGATCTGCTCGGCGAACTCCACCTCGCGCTCGCGATCCTTCTTGGTCTCGTGAACGCGTGGGCCTGAATAGCGTCCCCGCCGCCAGCCTTCCTGGGTCTTGAGCTCCAGCGCACGCAGCTTGCGGCGCGTCAGCGAGGGTCGCCCGAAGGCGTAGTCCTCTTCGCGCGTGAGCAGGTGCCAGAAGAGCACGGCGAGCTTCCTCGCGGTCGCGACGAGCGCGATCTGCGCTCCACGGCGCGCACGCACGCGCTCATAGAAGGCGCGCAACGGACCGGGGGTCCTGACGGCGACCCAGGCCGCCTCGCAGAGCATGTGGCGCGCTTCGGCCGAGCCCTGCTTGGAGATGTGCCCGTGACGGGCCGGCCCCTCACCGGACTGGCGCACCCGCGGATCAAGGCCGACATAGGAGACGAGCTTCTTCGGCGAGGTGAAGCGGTGGATGTCGCCGGAGACCGCCACGAAGGCAGCCGCCGAGACGAGCGACACCCCGGGGACGGTCATCAGGCGGCGGATCTCCTGGCTGGACATCGCCTGGCGGCCCAGCTCGCGCTCGATCAGGCCGATCTCGGAGTCCAGGAAGTCGACCTCGCGCAGGCAACATCCGAGCGTCTCTGACTCATCCGCGGGGAGCTCGAGTGTTGTGAGCCATTCACGCCCCTTCTTGCCGAACACGTCGCTCACGGGCGGGCGGCCCTTGAGGTTGCGCGCCAGCACCGCGTGCAGCTCGTTCTTCGCACGCGTGCGCGAGCGCACGAGCTTTGAGCGGCGCTGCAGGCGACGCCGCAGTGAGCGCGTGAACTCGTCGGGCGCCCACACCGCGGGCAGGAACCCCGCCGCGAGCAGCTCGCACAACGTGCTCGCGTCGACCTTGTCGGTCTTGACCTTGGACTCGGCGATCGCTGAGAGCTTGCGCGTGTTGGCGATCACCACCCGCGCGACGTGTGGCTCGAGAATCCGAGCGATAGCAAGCGCCGGTCCGGTCGCCTCCATCGCGACCTCGTCGTCCGGGGAAAGGCTCTGCGCGAACAGCTCGAGCTTCTCCACTGACGTCCTGACTCGGCCCGCGAGCCGCAGTCCGGTCTCGTCCTTGATCGCGACCTCGCAGAAGTCGCGGTGCACATCCAACGCGATGAAACGCATGTAGCCTCCTTACGATGTCTATGGGTGGGAGTGCAGGAGGGCAAAACGACAGCGACGGATTCGTGCTCGCAGCACAACCGGGCAAGTCGCAGGGGCGGCCACAGAGTAGGTCGGGCTCACAGCCCATCCGCTATGCACGGCCTGCCCAGCCTGCGTTCTCCCTGAGGCCCCTGTCCCGGTGGCTCAACGCTAACCGACACGCCCGCCACCCGGCAAGAGCCTCACGACCATTCTCATCCCAGGAGTAGGCAGTGTCGCAGGAGAGTTCATGACGCCGTGGGCGTCACCCGCGACGGATGAAATGGGCGAGACTTTGTGGCGTCGTCCAACAGAGGCCGTCCACGTTCTGGCACCACGAGTCCGCCGGGAGAAGGGCCGGGGAGCCCACGGAACCCCGAACTGTTGCCAAGCGCACGTTAAGCAGAATCTTTGAGCTCGAGGGCTCCCACGGGCGACACGTCGCTGTCGATCCAACGGAGGTGAGAGATGGAACGCGTGTATGAGCGCTGCGCTGGGCTTGATGTGCACAAACAGCAGGTGACGGTCTGCGTGCATGTGCCCGACCAGGCGGGTGTTCGTTCGGAGCTGCGGGCGGAGTTCGCCACGATGACCGGTGACTTGCTCGGGCTGCGTGACTGGCTGAAGGGTCTGGGTGTGACTCACGTGGCTATGGAGGCCACGGGCGTCTACTGGAAGCCGGTCTACTACTTGCTCGAGGACGACTTCGAGCTGTTGCTCGTCAACGCGCAGCACGTCAAGAACGTGCCGGGCCGCAAGACCGATGTGCAGGATGCGCAGTGGCTCTGCCAGCTGCTCGAGCACGGCTTGTTGAAATCGAGCTTCGTGCCGCCGCAGCCGATCCGTGAGCTGCGCGACCTGACGCGCTATCGCAAGTCGCTTGTGTGGGAGCGTGGCCGTGAGGCCAACCGCCTGCAGAAGGTGCTCGAGGACGCCAATATCAAGCTCGCTTCGGTGGCCAGCCGACCGCTCGGCGTCTCGGGCAAGGCGATGCTCAAGGCTCTCTGCGACGGCGAGTCAGACCCCCAGGCACTGGCCGATCTCGCCAAGGGCAAGCTGCGCGCGAAGCTGCCGGCGCTGCGGGCCGCACTCGAGGGTCGCTTCAGGGGGCATCACGCCCTGCTCGTCTCGCACCTGCTGGCCCACATCGAGTATCTCGATGAGACGATCAGCTCGCTCTCGGCGGAGATCGAGGAGCGTGTTCGCCCTTTCGAACGTCAGGTCGAGCTGCTGTGCACGATTCCCGGGGTGGCTGAGCGCACCGCCGAGGTGATCATCGCCGAGCTCGGTCCCGACGTCGAGCGGTTTCCCTCCCACCGGCACGCCGCGAGCTGGGCCGCCGTCTGCCCAGGCCACGACGAGTCCGCGGGCAAGCGCCGCTCGGGCAAGACGCGCAAGGGCGACAGCTGGCTGCGGGTTGCACTGATCGAGGCCGCCAACAGTGCCGCCGGGCGCACCAAAGACACCTATCTGCGCGCTCAATACCTGCGCATCCGCCGTCGCCGCGGACACAAGAAGGCGATCGTCGCCGTCGCTCACTCGATCCTTGTCAGCGCCTACCACGTGCTCCAGGACGGCGTCTCCTACCAAGAGCTCGGGGGCGACTACTTCCTCACGCGCGAAGATCGCA
>CATPCK010000451.1 GCA_955652655.1 uncultured Ktedonobacteraceae bacterium
CGCTTCTCAGCATCGCATCTGAGGTCGCTGTCGCTCCTCGTGCACGCATCAGATATGATAAGATGATTATGAAGATGTGATAAGATTGTGGCGTAAAGGATAGAGAACTATGCCTGTATTCCAGGTGTTGTCGAGAAGTGTGCAAGTGGCCGCCCCACCGAAGAAGAAGCCCCGGCGATTACGCCAGGAATGGTCTGCCGTCATCCGCTTCGTGCTTGCCGTGAGCTCCGCTGGCGGCTTATTCGCCCTGTTGGCGATCTTCATACATTCTGATATTAAATTCATCCTTCTTCCGGTGTTCGTGTACCTCGCCGTTACGCAGTTCCAGCGTTACAACCTCAAACTTCCCGTGTTCATGCTCAATATGCTTCTCAATGCCACGCCGGTCTATCTCTTGCTCACGATCTGCCTGGCGTTCATCTACTACGGTGCCATCACCGGAGTGGTACTGTTCATACACCAGAGCCCCACCGTTTCTCGTATCATCCTTGTCACTACCACGCTCGCCTGGGCGATCATACTTGATCCTGTGCGCGTATATTTCCAGTCGCTTATTGAGCGGCGTTTCAACCTTCGTGATCGTGAGGCGGCCAAAACTATCGAGGCCTTCACTTCGACGCTGCGCGAGGAGATTGATCTCGATCAATTGCGCGAGCGCTTCCTCACCGTCATCCAGCGATCTTTGCAGCCGTATTCCGTCTCATTATGGATACGTATCTCCCATAAACAACAGGAGCCATCCGGCGCGGCGGAAGAGATCATAGTTGCCGGCGATGATCCTCTCATTGCCCACGTTCTGAGTCATCCCGGCGCTCTAGAGATTGACCGGCTGCAACTGGATTCGCTAGTCTTGCGAGATCTGAAGCTCCGTGCGACAGAAATTCTCCTGCCCTTAGCCAGCCAGGGAGAACTGATTGGCCTGCTTATCCTGGGGCCGCATCTGAAAGTAGATACATATACCCACGAAGAGCGCACTATGCTCGGTACTCTCGCCCCCCAGGTCGCACCGGCACTGCGTGTCGCGCAAATGGTGCAAGAACAAAAGTTAGAGGTCCGTGAGCGCGAACGCATCGAGCAGGAATTACGGACCGCTCAGGACATTCAGCGCTCACTCCTGCCTAAAGACGTTCCGCTTCTTCCAGGCTGGCAGATAGCGCCCTATTACCGGCCAGCGAGAGAGGTTGGCGGCGACTTCTACGACTTCCTTCCGTTTGACGATGGTCGCGTAGGGATCGTCATCGGCGATGTCACCGATAAGGGAGTACCTGCCGCTCTGGTGATGGCCGCCACACACACCATGCTCCGTGCCGTTGCTCAGGAACATGTCTCCCCAGGTGAGGTATTGGCAAAGGTCAACGATCTCCTCTACGCGGAAATCCCGTCCATGATGTTTGTGACCTGTTTCTATGCCATTCTCGACCCAGGAAGTGGGCGGCTGCGCTACGCCAATGCAGGACAGGATTTGCCGTATCGACGACATGCTGAGAACGTCTCGGAACTACGGGCGACAGGCATGCCTCTTGGCATGATGCCTGGTTCATACTACGAGGAGTATGAAGTCACTGTAGCGCCAAAAGAGAGCATCCTCTTCTACAGTGATGGTTTGGTGGAAGCCCATGATGCGAAGCGTGAAATGTTCGGTTTTCCAAGGCTGATGACCTTGATCGGAGAACACCTTGACGGGAACACACTCATCGATTTTCTATTGAGTGAACTGACAACCTTTACTGGTGACAGTTGGGAGCAGGAGGACGACATAACAATGGTGGTATTGCAGAGGGCCTCTTCATCCCCAATGGAGGAAGCGAAGCAAGGGACTGAAATGGGCAAATACGCTGGCTGAGCTAGTGCTCCACTGCCCATCAGAGATAACCCATCTCCTCCGCAATAGGCACGGCTTGTTGAAGCAGAGCAAGAGCCTCCTCTTGCTGTCCAGCATTCCATGCTTGTAGTGCCGCTTCAAGGAGCGTACCTAATTGTTCAGGAGGGGGTTGTTGCGTGGTATCAAGCAGCATGCCTGCATAATTCACAGCGTCGGCGATCTTCTCCTGAGCAAGCGCTACGCCAATTAAAGGCCATAAGCCTGCCCAAAGAAACGAATTGGCACGTTGCTGGCGTTGCCTATCCTCTAATGATGCTCGACCACAGGTCTCAGCCTCGACCAGATTGCCATCGCGCCAGGCTATCCATGCTCGATGCCCTTTGATAATAGCAATATTCCTGGCTTCTGGCACAGCCAACGCATGCGTGACGACATCTCGCACATCTTCGACTAGTCCACGTCGCCTGAATATGAAAGGCAAAAACATCAGGCAGCGGGCTAGCAGCCTGGTATTCCCTACCTGTTCTGCTACGTTTATAGCTGCACGCATCTCTTCCTCCGCCTCATCAAGGTGACCTGACCACAAGAGGCGATTTCCCAGGACAAAGTGAGCAAATCCTATCAAGCTTGTGTTGCCTGTTTGCAGTACGGCTGCCAGCGCACTGCGACAATACGAAACCGTTTCTTCCGATACAACATAGCGATCGCGCTGGCTGTCTCGTGCTACCACTGCCTGAAAGAATTGGCCACGCTGCTCTGCTGTACCATATTGCTCCACGATGGATTGAGCCTTTTCGATGATAACCGTCATTTCGTCTAAAGAACCACGCAATGGAAGCAACTGGTCAATCTGAAGATCGATCCACTCTTGCAACCACTCTGTACTCGACTTGATCACCGCTTGCTCTAAGACGCGTTCGGCTTCCTGAAATGTTTGTTGGGCATTGACATGAAAGGTGTCCAGGGGATTGTCAGAAGCAAGATTCCATGTGCTTGCCGTCTTCCGTAGCAGGCGCGCCTGCCAAATATACTCGTATGGTGGTACATAGGCCAATCCGTCTTGATAGACTTGTCTCGCTTCCTGCTGCCGTCCCGTCATCGCGAAGATATCCCCCAGCGATGCATATATCGCAGCTGCCTCCTTCCACCATTGCTCCCGCTGCGCGTGTCCCTGGCCACCAGCCTCAAGTAGCGCTGCTGCTCGCTGAAACGCTGTAATGGCTTCCGTATTCGCATAGACCCGCATCGCAGCCTCACCCGCATGTCGGTAATAGGGAATGGCCCGCCCTGGGAGGCCTGCGCGCTCATAATGTGCCGCAATCTGTCCGCTGACAGCATCCAGGTCTCCCGCATACACCTCCTCGAACGCCTCTGCGATACGCCGGTGTAGGAGGCGTTGATGCGCGGGACTCAAGGAAGCACTGGCCAGCTCTCGGAGCTTGTCGTGGCTAAAATCATAGGCCTCAGCCGTTCCCGCGCCCTGTTCTCGCACTATGCGCCGCTGCCACAGTTCATCCAGTCCCCGCACCACGGCGTCTTCGCTCTGCCCACTGACTCGCGCAAGCACCGGGAACGTAAACTCGCGCCCAATGACGGCAGCCACGTTTGCCACTTCATGGACCAGTGGGGAAAGTTGCGCAAGCCGTGTCGCAAGCACGGTCTGCACCACTGCCGGAAGGGTTGAGGCCGGGTGTGTGAGCAGCGGGAGTGGGTTTCTGGCACCAGGGTCTGCTTCTTCGCGTTGCCCCAACGTGCCTGCTCGCGCCATCTCTACCACGAACAACGGGTTGCCTTCTGTCTCGTGATAGAGCGTGTTGCTCATGGCCGGATCGAGCTGCTGGCCCATGATATGCTCAGCCAGAGAGGTCGTCTCAGTCGTCGTGAGCGGTCCGAGTGTGACTTCTGTCACCAGACCATCGCGTTGTAAGGCTCCCAGGAACGCGACCAGGGGATGCCCAGGAAGGGCCTCTTCCGCGCGCACTGTCCCAATGAGTAGCAAGCGTGCCCCCGGCTCAAAACGCAGCAGGTAATGCAACCATTCCAGGGTTTCGTCGTCGCACCATTGCAGGTCATCGAGCAGGAGCAGCTGCGGTTGACGAGCGTTCAACACGGCGCGTGCCAGCGCCTCGAAGAAGTGCTGGCGTTGCCACCCCTCCGTCATGGCGGCAGGATGAGGCAGTTTTGGGCGTGTGACAAGCACCTCCGGCACGAGCCGTGCGATCTCCGTGAGCCAGGCAGGATCGAGGGCTGAGAGGCCTGTTTGGAGCGCATCCGTGCGCAGCCAGGTGGTGACAGGAGCATAGGCCAGGCGTCCAAGAGCCGCATAACAGCGTGCGCTCGCGGTCGTCATGCCTTGCCGGCTGACCCACGCCTCTATTTCCTCCGCCAAGCGCGTCTTGCCGATACCCGCCTCCCCGGAGAGAATCACGATTTGAGGGTGCCCGCCTGCGACCTTGCGCCATGCCTCCTGGAGGTGCCGCCACTCCGCTTTCCTGCCGAGCAGTGGCGCTTCTGTCCCGCGTGACGCGAGCGGGCCGGTCGACGTCTTGGGGGAGGTATCCGACTGCAAGAGCGATTCGTAGAGCGCCCGAGTGACCTCACTGGGCTCCGTCCCCAGTTCGCGCTCCATGATTGTGACGCAGGTATGGTAGACGCGCAGGGCTGCCGCCCGGTCACCACGCAGAGCAAACAAGCGCATGAGTTGCCGATAGGTCGCCTCGTGCAAGGGGTCCTGGCGGAGGAGCTGTTGCGCTGTTGTGATCGCAGCGTCATAGTCACGCTCCTCTTCCAGGATCGCGATCAAGCGTTCCGCAGCCTGGAGAAATACTTGATGCCAGCGATCTCGTTCAGGCAGAATCCACTCATCGTAGCAACTGGGTAACAGGTC
>CATPCK010000452.1 GCA_955652655.1 uncultured Ktedonobacteraceae bacterium
GTGCACGTCAGAGTATCGGCTTTATCCCCTGCTTCCCCCTGGCAACTGGAGAGCTTGCTCGCCAGGGCGGACAACTCGACCAGATCGCCAGGCGGCATAATGCGAAACCCAGTCAGATCGCACTCGCCTGGCTCCTCCAGCGCTCCAGTACCATGCTCCCGATCCCAGGAACCTCCTCGGTGAAACACCTTGAAGAGAACGTGCTGGGCGCAACAATCAAGCTGACCCGGGAGAAGTTTGACGCCCTCGACCAAATCAGTAAGCAGTAATGTGAAAGTTGAGCAGAAGAGGAGTGCTTCATGATTTCGTCGACAAGCATGTCACGGTTGAGGGGCCGGCACGAATTGAAACTGGTCTGGTCGTACTGGCCCCTCAATTTATCTCCCCAGGCGACCGGATTCGCGTCCATACCGCGAACGGGGAATATATGGAACGAGTTTGAGAGAAACTTTTCCCTACTGCTCCTGTTGACGCAGAGCGCTTCGGATTGCTCAGCTTTCACCAGATGTGGTGAAAGGCCAGCATCGTACGGTGAGGTGTCTACCTCCACACCGTATATTCCTTCCACTGTTCCATTGGTTGGAAAAGAGCATTGAGAAATCTTAACCCAAACATGGTACTTTCCTGCCAATTTACGCAAGGTATGCGCAGAGGAAGATTCACCTGTGATAATATCGCAACCATATCTAGGTATGTCAGAGCACTTCTCATAGTTTCCTAGAAGTTCACAGTGTCTATCCGTGATTATCTCTTCTAGGCAAGCATGAGTTCGTTGTCAACGCAAACGTCCAGGGGTGTGACGTGCGAGAGTCTACAGAGACGTGACAAGAGGCTTCCACAGATGTGGTCAGCCTGGCATTGTTGTGCCCTTCGCAGGAAACTGGCAGTTATGCACGCTCCGGACGCCCACACACAGTACACGTATAGAGGAGTAAAGAACACCATGAGCAAGTTACGACGCAGTCCCCTTGGCTCGAGCCGATCCCGACGCAAAGGCTTTTCGCCACTGATGCTTGTTGGGGTCGGAGTCTCAGTCGCTGTCGCGTTGGTGGCAACCATCGTTTTTATGCTACCGCATGTAGGATCGCACGCGGCAGCAGCCAACGGGGATTGCACCTTGATCGTCCCGGCTCAGCCTTTGACAGCGCACGGGCTGGCAACCCCCTATCAATTCACCGCTACTGATCCTGCCAATGGGCCGTGTCACGAGGCGAATACGGTTCAAGCGGCTTTTGTCCAGGGGGCGATCATTGACCCGGCAACAGGCAAGATCTCCGTCTACAACCCGCTGGTCATTGACCAGGGGACACAACCGGCACTGAAACCGGTCATGCCAACCCTTCCACGGGGAGCGGTTGTGGGGCTATGGTTTGGCTCCAATGGCAATACACTCACCCTTCAGGATACCAATGGGAGCCTACAACAGGGAAGATGTGTCAATGGTATAGCAGGCTCCATCTTTGGACAGTTCTCCTACTGCGATGCCCCAGCCTTCTTTCGAGCAGCCAATCGAGCCATACAAGCTGGCCAGCTTGTGGTGCCGCCTCTCGGGAGAGCCAGAGATGGCTTGTCCTGCCCTTCGACCCGCGATTTTTCGATCGTCGATATGGATCAGAGTGATAACGTCACCACGACCTATCTGGTCACGGCTTCCGGGCGGGTCGCGCAAGATACAACAGTCAATACGACCGCCCTGCAGGGGCAGGGACAAGTGCAGAAAAATGGGAGTGATGAGCGCCTGCTGACACTGGTCGACCGCGCAGTGGGCTGCACGCCCTGGATGGCTCCCGACCTGGCCAATGCAGGTCAGATGGCGACAGCATTACCGCTCAATGAACTCCAGGCAGCAGCGCGCCAGGGCGCTCCCATTGGTCTTGTGCCAGGGGGCGATCCGATGGTCCTGGTGAACAACCAGGCGAACCTGGCGAAGCTCAACGCCTATCGTGTGGGAGTGGACCAGCCACCGGTGCGGAATCTGAATGCTGCCAGTACGCGCCTCTACTGCCAGAATATGCTTGATATCGCGCCGACACGTCTCCAACTCGATGCCCGTCTGACCAAGCAAGCGGCCTCACCTGATGCAGGAGCTGCGAATACGCTCTTTACCTTCCTCGCACAGCGTTTTGTCGCATCGTTTGAGGCCAACGGACTCACCTGCACCCAGTTGTTGGGAGTCCCGGATCCCATCTCAGTGAAAACAGATGCCAACGGTGCAGCGATTGATGCGACCATCAATGGGAAGACGATCTCCACGCCATTTAATTGCTCGGTCAACGGGACAGTGATGATCGGCTGCACAGGAACGACTACCATCAACGGGCAGTCGTGCAGCTTCACCTGGGACCGAAAGGCTCACCAATTGAACATCACGTGCCCGGCAGCGACGCAGCCATGAGCGCGGAGCTGAAGGGCATGCTCCCAATGTGCCCAGGACTCTTTTCCAGGTGTCCGCATGTGAGCGCGAACCTACTGAGCCCCTCTGCAGTACCGCTGCAAGAGGGGCTCAGTAGGTGGTTGTGTTGCAAGAAGTAAGCTGATCTGCTAAAGTGGGCTGAAAAAGAGCGAAAGAGGAGTTCCTTTAAGAAAAGAGCAGGTCTATCTCTATCGGGCCGTCAATTCGCAGGGAAACACGCTCGATTTCTTCTTCAGCCCGACGAGAGATGCACAAGCTGCTTTGCACCTGCTCCATGCTGTGCTGATGGGGCTACTTGCCTTGATGCAGAGCCCACTGAGTTATGGAGGATGGAGTCGGAAAGATGATATACTCAAGCGTAGTTTGCAGAGCAAGAGGAAGGGAAAAGATCTTTTCGAGGAAGGTGCTACCTATGAGCGGCTGGGAGAACTTCTTTATTGCGGAGGTGGGTGCCTCTGCCGCCCTGACAGGTCTGATTTTTGTCGGCGTCTCTATCAATCTCGCCCGGATTTTGTCCTTTCCCAAATTACCCAACCGCGCACTTCTGGCGCTGGTGATCTTACTGACGATCCTGGTGATGTCCTCCCTGCTGCTCGTGCCAGGGCAGTCTCTGCTGCTGGTGGGTGGCGAAGTGCTGATCGTCGGGCTCGTCAGCTGGACGCTGGTCCTAGGGCTCGATGTAAGCATTCTCAGAGCAACAGAGCCCAGGTATCGTCGATCGTTCGTGCTCAATATAGCTCTGAGCCAGCTGGCTGTGCTGCCATACCTCATTGCTGGTCTCACTGTCCTGCTCAGTGGTGCCGCTGGTCTCTACTGGCTGGTTCCCGCAGTTATTTTCTCCTTTCTCAAAGCCATTTTGGATGCATGGGTCCTGCTAGTCGAGATCAACCGGTAAATCTCAGCCGCTGCTGCACCCGTAGCATAAACAGCAGCTTCCCAATTTTATTGCTCGTTTTTTACTGAAACATATATCGTGGGAAAGCTATCTAATAGATATGTCTGAATGCAACACCTTGAAAGTTGGGCATTGTTTATCAAGCAACAAGCCCTCATCTCGATGATAGAAAGAGAAATTTTCTGTGAGTAACAGTCCCATAACGGTGACGCTCGATGATAACCTGGAACGTCCCCTGGTCAAAAGTGCTACTCCCCTTACAAAGGTCAACGAGTATGCCGAGTTGAAACAGCTTATCAAGAAGAAAGGTTTGTTGGAAAAACAGCCTCGCTTCTATACCTATAAAATACTCTCCACTGTAGGCTTGCTGGCCCTGTCAATAGCCTTTCTGCTGCTGGTAAATAACTTCTGGTTGCAGTTGTTGAATGCCGCGTTTCTCGCCTTTGTCTTTGGGCAAATTGGTTTTCTTGGCCACGATGGTGGCCATCGACAGATTTTTAATAAGACCTGGAAAAACGACATCGTCACTCTTCTGCAAGGCAATTTCCTGGTCGGTATGAGCTATTCATGGTGGAACGATAAACATAACGCGCATCACAGCCATCCCAACGAAGTCGATATGGATCCCGATATCGCTATTCCATATATTAGCTTTACGAAAGAACAGGCTCTTGAGAAGCGCAATGCTTTTCGTTTCCTGGCGAAATACCAGGTATTCTTCTTCTTCCCCCTGCTCGCACTCGTTGGCATAGATTTGCAACGCGTCAGTATCGCTCACCTGCTAAAAGGGAAAGCCAGGCACACTGCGGCTGAAGCGATCTTCATAGTTCTCCACTATGTCTTCTACTTTGGCCTGGTCTTCTTCTTCTCCCATCTCAATCTCTGGCAGGGGATAATTTTTATCCTTGTCAATCAGATGCTCTTTGGCCTCTACCTCGGTTCTACCTTTGCTCCCAACCACAAAGGTATGCCCATCCTGGAAAAAGGCTCTCAGGTGGACTTCCTACGGCGCCAGGTTCTTACCGCTCGTAACGTCACATCCAGCCCCTTTAATGATTACATGTACGGTGGACTGAATTACCAGATCGAGCATCACCTCTTCCCAAGCATGCCTCGGAACAACTTGAAAGAGGCGCAGCAGATCATCAGAGCCTATTGTACATCGCATTCCATTTCCTACTATGAGACCACTTCGGTTCAATCGTTCAAAGAGATTCTATCATACCTGCATGGGGTCAGTGCCCCTTTGCGTGATAAAACGCCTCCACTCAAAAGAGTTGTTGGAGGGAATGCCATCGGGACCAAGAGCCTGAAGCAGTCTAGCTCCACAAAGTAAAAAAAGGCTCTGCACTGAGAAGTACCCGAAAGATCTCTTTTCATTGCAGGGCCCTCTTTGAATTACTCTTTAGAAGCCTCTTCTACGAAATGTATCAGCGTCTGCATATCACTGATCGCGCGTAACGCCACAGGATTGCCCATACGGGGCACCTTTTCCAACGCCTCGGTAGCTAATCTACACTGTTCTGCCAGGAACGTACAACAGTACGCTTTTGTCTGACTTCGGGCAAAGATAGCCAGTACCTCCTCAACCTGTTCGCTCGTGATCTCCGTTTCCTGCTGGTATACCCCGCGTAAATAGCGCTGGTCATCGGCTTTTGCGTGTTCCAGGGCGTGTAAAAACGGCAAGCTTTTCTTGCGTCGATAAACATCTCCCGCTGGTGTCTTACCCAGTTCCGCTGTTGTAGCCCACACGCCAAGCAGGTCATCACGTACTTGAAAAGCTACTCCCAACGCATGACCTACACTGCGCAAGCGTTCGATAGTTTCCTCGTCCTTCGTTCCCAGCATTGCTCCCATCTGTGCAGCACAAGCCATCAACGCCGCTGTTTTGCGGCTGATCATATCTACGTATGCCGCAACAGAGATATCCCGGCGCTCTTCAAAGCTAATGTCAAGATATTGTCCCTCTGAAAGGACAAGACAGGCTTCGTCGAGCACAGCGCCAAGACGGGCGGCAATCGTCCCCTCCACGCCCTCATCCAATACTCCCCAGAGCGTCAACCGGGCCAGTGCGAAAAGCCCATCACCAGTGTTAATAGCTTGAGGTATACCCCAGAGTTTCCACAGCGTTGAACGATGACGGCGCTCAGCGTCGCCATCTTCAATATCATCGTGGATAAGGGTAAAATTATGCGTAAGCTCGACGGCCGCGGCTGCCGGTAATGCACGGTGTAAATAGCCAGCGTCAGAATTGGTCATCCCCCACGCGCCCGACGCCTGGTAGGCTAAAAGTAGCAATGTAGGCCGCAACAGTTTCCCAGGATTACTTGTCACCGGTGAGAAGTTTGCGTCTACCCATCCCAGGTGGTATTGAATTTGGTCGTAAAAAGCCTGTAGCTCAGCAGCTCCTGATCGTATCGCGGTATTACGTGCTTTCATTACTGCCTGCTGCAGTGCCTCTTGAATCTCTCGTTGATGGCGCAAAAGAGTTAATTGTAGTGTTGATGTTAACGCCATTATCCTCCCCTCTCCGTCTCCTTCTTCTTTTAGTGATGCAAATAGAAAAAGGCCGTTGCCGCTACCGTCCCGATGACCACCACCCAGCGTGCTAAGCCTTTAATTCCGCCTACGCGGTAGATTGGCGAGCAGATATCGCAGTAGCGAGTCGTATACTGGTAGCGGTGACCACGTAAACCCTCGCGTACAATGAAGACATCATCAACTTTCCGTTGCGTATGCAATTCGTCACACACATGGCGCCCACAACCCTTACAGCGATACTGGTCAACGAAGTGTGACGTTCGTGAATTAGACCACTGATCGGGATAGACCTGAGCGCTGCACACGTAGCAAACCTGTGTTTGCGCCATCTTCATTTGCTTTTCAGCGCATGGCGAGTGCTGTTGCTTAGGAAAGTGATCTTGACATAGGCCGTGGTGGCAATCTGGACAACGTCCAAGAGCTTCTTCAGAACATTCATGACAGCGACGCGCAGCATTTATAGTACGTTGACGCTGTTTTGTTTCAGTGGCATCCTGCATATTTTTACTTTTCTCCCCAAAAGCGCAATTAATGAATCTCTAATATTGATACGTTGAGTGATAGACTCTGGGTAAGTATAACATTGCTATTTGCATAGAAGCAATCAAAAAGGTATCATGTCTACTATGTTATCATCACTTTCTCCCACAATTTGGGGTAACCATCGCTTGGATTGGGGTCGGTGGACTCATGTCATGGGCATAATCAACGTCACACCCGATTCCTTTTCTGGAGATGGTCTGTTGGAAAATACGGACAGACGCTCGCAAGACGAGGTCATACACCATGCGGTAACACTGGCTCTCCAATGGGTTAACGAAGGTCCCGTAATGATTGACGTCGGCGGCGAATCAACGCGTCCTGGTGCTTCCACTCTTTCACTAGAGCAAGAACTGGGGCGTGTCATTCCCGTTATTCAAGCATTATCGAGTGCTCTTCCTGGAGAGATCATTATCTCTATTGATACCTATAAAGCGGAGGTTGCAAGACAGGCCCTGCATGCCGGGGCATCTCTCGTCAATGATATCTGGGCTCTGAGGGCCGACCCCTTAATGGCGGCGTTGGTAAGTGAGCGGCGCGTGCCCATCGTACTGATGGCGAACATGCGCGGCTACCAGAAACACGAAATTGTTAGTGATGTCACCCGCTTTCTTGCGGGCAGCATCGACCTGGCGTTATCGGCTGGCATCCCTTGGGATCACCTCATCGTCGATCCCGGCATTGGTTTTGGTACTACGCCGGTAGAGAATCTCACCTTACTTCGTCGCCTGGGCGAACTCCGTGCCTTGGGGCGGCCCATCTTACTTGGCACTTCGCGCAAATCTACCATCGGCCTTGTGCTCGGTGGCTTACCAGCTGATGAACGCCTTGAAGGCACTGCCGCGACCGTCGCCCTGGGTATTGCTCAGGGAGTAGATATTGTGCGCGTACATGACGTACACGAAATGATGCGCGTCGTAAAAGTCGCCGACGCTATTGTACGAGCGAACTGGGATCCCAATACACCCTCCTCCCACCATACCCCTGATCAGGAAAAATATCTATGAACTACCAGGAGGCCTTAGCATATCTCTACAGCTTGAGCGATTTTGAGCGTAGTGGCCATTATACTCGCAACCCAGAAGAAAACCTTCCGCGCGAGGCCTGGCTGCTCGAGCAGCTCGGCAATCCACAGCATGACTTTACCAGTACCCTTATTGCGGGCACGAAGGGAAAAGGTTCCACGGCGGCATTTATCGAGCGCGTCTTACGCCAGGCCGGCCTTCGTACCGGCCTCTATACGCAGCCCGATCTTCATACCTTTCGCGAACGTATCCGCGTCAATGGCCAACTCATCAGCGAACATGCAATGTCAGAACTCATGACGGAGATTCGCACTGTTGTTGAGCGTATACAGCAGCAAAAGAAGTTTGGCCCATTTATTACCTATGAAGTGGCGACAGCGCTATGCCTGCTCTACTTCAGTCGTCAACATGTGCAGCACGCTGTGCTTGAGGTCGGCCTGGGAGGCCGTTTAGACGCAACGAACGTTACCCAGCCCCTGGTCTCAGTGATTACCTCGATCAGCTACGATCACATGCAGATTCTCGGTGATACTCTAACAAGTATCGCAACGGAGAAAGCCGGGATTATCAAGCCGGGTGGCCTTGTCGTCACCTCTGCGCAATATCCGGAGGCTCTGCTGGCTATTTCAACAGTCTGCCAGCAGCAACACGCCAGCCTGGTCCGTGTTGGCCCTGCTGGAGGTGACCCTGCCCGCGCAGAAGTAAAAACTGGGCTATTGCCAGCCCTCAGCTACATGTATCGCCTCGAGAGACGTACAGTGGATAGACAGTACTTCACCATCTGGTCACCGTCACACACCTATACAAACCTTGAAATACCTTTGTTAGGTGAGCATCAACTCGAAAATGCTACTACCGCCCTCGCTACCCTCGAACAACTACGCGAACGAGGTATCGCATGGGACGAAGAAGCATTACGTACAGGCTTTCTGACCATGCGCTGGCCTGCACGAATCGAGGTCATCGGACATACTCCCACCGTTGTTGTCGATGGTGCCCACAATGCTGACTCTATACAGAAATTGCTGCAAGCTCTGCGCTCGTCATTTACTTATCACCGTTTGATCATCGTTTTGAGTCCAGCACGTGACAAAGATCTTGTTGGTATGGCGCGCGCACTTGCGGATAGTGATATCGTCGTGCTTACCCGCATGGCGAATCCTCGAGCTGCCACCATCGAACAACTGGAAGCAGTTTTTGCTGAACACGCTCCCAATGTGCGTGTCTATAGTGCTGCTACCAGCAGCCAGGCCATGGATCTCGCCCTTGATCTCGCAGACGACAACGACCTCGTCTGCGCTACCGGGTCACTCTATCTTGCGGCAGAAGTCCTGCGCTGGTCTGCCCATTACGGGAATAAAGCAATCGCCTCGACAATAGAAGGTACAGATCATGAACCGTGATTCCCAATACGTATCAGCATTAAGAACTATTATCTCTCGCCATTATCTTGTAGTACGTTAAGGAATGCCATACGTATTCCTCCTGACAAAGAAGGAGCGACCCGCAAAGGTCGCCCTGGTAAATGTTATCTGTGCACTTTCCTGAAATAGTTCATTCGCGCGGTCGCTTTAGTTCCTGGCTTCTAGCGTTCGCTCTATGCTCAACTGGTTAATGAGGCCTTTCCTCGCGTCTCAGCGCGTAGCGTGCGCTCCCTTTCTTGCCCGCTGCTGATGCCTCTTCCGCTGTCCATTGGTGAGCGGTTCCACGGGCTTGAGAGGTGCGTCCGCCCTTGCTGGCAATCTCACGACGTCGTTCTGGACTCATCGCTGCTAATCCACGTGCTCGGCCGTTCGTTTGGTGTAGGATCATCATGTACTCCTCTCTTCTTTTTCTATGAAAGTAGAAGGTATGTTCGCGATGTACTTCTACACCGCATCCAGTTATGTGTTCCTAAACAGCATAACAGATGAAAAAGCCATCAGACAAGGAAACCTTAGTATTTTTGAAAACTCTCAGCTTTCTTTAATGTTGCGTTTATTTTTCTTAACTTTTAATAAATTGCTTGAGTTATTGGTGTACATTGGGTAGAATGAGAACGAACTGGTGGTTTCCCTTTGCTCAACAGGTATTTTGAGAATACCTAATCGATTCACTCAGGAGGTACATATGCAGGGCTTGATGATGGATTATCCTTTGACACTGCAGCACGCGTACAATCGCGCTGTGCGCATTTTTCCCCGCAAAGAAATTGTAACCCGCACGGAAGATGGCATCCACCGTTATACGTACAGGGAATGGGGAAAACGTACAGCTCAACTTGCTCATGCGCTGCATAATGCAGGGTTCCAGGAAGGTGATCGCATAGCCACTTTTGGATGGAATACCTATCGCCACCTGGAACTTTACTTTGCAGTACCCTGTCTCGGGGCAGTACTCCATACCCTTAATATTCGCCTGTTTGCCGAACAACTAGTCTATATCATCAACAACGCCGAGGATAAAATCATCTTTGTTGATGGTGACCTGGTACCGTTACTCGAGAGCATTGCGGGTGAGCTTAAAACGGTAAAACAATACGTCATAATGGGTGAGGCTCCTCAATCTTCCGGGAAATTACATCCCTCGGTAGACTATGAGTCGTTCATTGCCAATCAGCCTGAAACCTATGATTGGCCTCAACTCGATGAAAATACAGCGGCAGCCATGTGCTATACCTCTGGTACCACAGGCAACCCGAAGGGCGTCGTCTACAGCCATCGCTCCGTATTTCTACACTCAATGGGCGTCGGATTGGCGGATGGTGCCGCTTTGTCCGAACGAGATACCGTTTTACCGGTTGTCCCGATGTTCCATGCTAATGCCTGGGGCTTTCCACACGCCGGCATCATGATGGGCTCAAAATTTGTTTTACCTGGCCGTTTTCTTGATCCCCTGAAAATCGCGCAACTTATGGCGGAAGAGCATGTCACTGTTGCCTGCGGTGTTCCCACCATCTGGATTGGCATGTTGCAAATGTTGGAGCGAGAGCAGCTTGACCTATCATCGCTGCGCGCCATCTATTGCGGCGGTTCAGCAGTGCCGCGGTCGCTGATCGAAGGGCTAAACCACAAGAATCTCAATATTGTCCATGCCTGGGGTATGACCGAGACCTCCCCTCTGGCCTCGCTATGTAAACTCCGGAGTTACCAGCTGGACCTCCCGCTTGAAGAGGTTTTCCGTATCAAAGCGAAACAGGGCACAGTACTTCCCTGCGTGGATTTCCGCGTGGTGGACATGGAGACAGGACAGGAGGTACCCTGGGATAACAAGAGTTATGGTGAATTGCAGGTGCGAGGCCCCTGGATTGCCAGGGCATACTTCGCAGATACCGAATCCGCTGCGAAATTCGCGGAAGGCTGGCTGCGCACAGGCGACGTTGCTGTCGTCGATGAAGATGGCATGTTGCAGCTCGTCGATCGCACCAAAGACCTTGTCAAATCAGGTGGTGAATGGATCTCGTCCGTCGAACTTGAGGGCCTGATCATGGGGTACCACAAAGTGCTGGAGGCCGCTGTCATAGGTATTCCCGATCAAAAGTGGTCTGAACGTCCTCTGGCCTGTGTCGTCCCCAAACCAGATTACGTTGGACAAATCACCAAAGAGGAGATCATAGAATACCTCACCCCTCATGTTGCGAAGTGGTGGCTCCCCGAGGACGTCGCCTTTGTCGAAGCCATTCCCAAGACGAGCGTCGGTAAGTTTGATAAAAAAGTGCTTCGCGCCCGCTTTGAAGCATAGGAAACAAACAAAACAAGTGCAAGGTTGAAACCCTGCTTCAACCTTGCACTTCTACAATCCTACTCTCCAACACCCGTCACAAAATAATCAATTATTCCTATCCTTACGCCAGGGCGCATCCGAACGGCGCATCCAGCGCCCATGAAAGTTGATATACAGGTCCTCTCGGTCAAAGAAAGAATCGCTGAGCTCCGCTTCTTCCCACGCACCAGCCACACCAGCTTCCCGGTCAACAGCTTGCACCAGAAAAGCCAGTAATTCTCGCCCATCTCCAAGATCTACCCCCGGAAAATGCTCTTCATCGATTTCACCCTCAAGCTCTACAGGCTTACTCTCCTGTGTACCTCGCAAAACATAATAATTATACATGGCCCTCTCTCATCCTCGTTTCCTCTCGTTTCACCTGAACCTATTATCCCACATTCCGTAGACTTGCACCATCATTTATTGAGCATCTCTCGTGTTATTGTGAGCAATCAATGTTGATCACAACTATCAAACCATCTTCTCCAGAAGAATTTTACGACCTCCTGGGAAATTTGGACGTGACAATGTACATTTTTGAAATGTAATGATATACTTTGCATGGTAGATGATATTGACACACTTGTTCTAAACGGGCAAGTTTAATCGGGAACCCTATTAGGAGCAA
>CATPCK010000453.1 GCA_955652655.1 uncultured Ktedonobacteraceae bacterium
CGATGGCCTGGTGGACGAGGCGTATCTCAAAGAACGCACCAATGGCTGGGAGGAGGTGCGTGAGGCGGTCGAGCCATTTACCCCCGAGGAGGCCGAACGACTCGCTGGCGTGCCGGCTGAGCGCGTCGTGGCTGCCGCGCGCCTCTACGGTCGCGCCGCAACCTCCCTTATCATGCATGGCAAGGGTATTGAGCATAGTACCCACGGTGTGGATAGCTGCCTTGCCTGCATCAATCTCGCCCTGGCACGTGGCCAGGTGGGCAAACCCGGCGGCGGTACCATGATGATTACTGGTCAGGGCAACGGACAGGGTGGGCGCGAGGTTGGTCAGAAGGCCAACCAGCTTCCCGGCTATCGACACATCGACGTCCCTGAGGATCGCCAGCACATCGCCGATTTTTGGGGCATCCCCGTCGAGGAGTTGCCGTGGGAAGGGGCTGCCGCGCCGGAGATGATCCACCTGATGGCCGACGGCGAGATCAGGAGCTGCCTGATCGCCTGCTCGAACCTGATGGTATCACTTCCTGAGAACGAGGTAGTAAAACGAGCGCTGCAGCGGGTTGACCCCCTTATAGTGGTTGATTTCTTCCTTTCGGAGACCGCCGAACTTGCCGACGTTATACTTCCCGGCACTGTCTGGTGCGAGGACGAGGGTACCACCACCAACCTGGAGGGCCGCGTGATCAAGATCAACCAGGCGGCTGATCCCCACGGCGAGTCACGCGAAGATTGGCGCATCGTCAGCGAACTTGCCCGGCGCCTTGGTCGCGGACAGTTCTTCCCCTACCAGTCGGCGCGCGAAATCTGGGACGAACTACGCAATGCTTCCAGGGGAGGCGTATCGGATTACTACGGTATCACGTGGGAGAAGATTGACGAACAGGGTGGTGTCTTCTGGCCCTGCCCGTCGTTGGACCACCCGGGTTCGCCCAGGCTGTTCACCGAGCGTTTCGGCCACCCGGATGGCAAGGCGAAGATGTTCCCCATCCCGTACAACCCGCCTGCTGAAGAACCGGGCAAAGACTATCCCTTCCGCCTGACCAGCGGGCGCGTGGTCTACCACTACCTGACCGGCAATCAGACGCGCAGGCTGGGTTATCTTAACTCGCAGGCCCCCGAGCCGTGGGTGGAGATTCATCCGCAGGCAGCGGCTCGCCTCGGCATCGTCAACGACGAGGTCGTGCGCGTACGCACACCGCGCCACTCTATGGAACTCAAAGCGCTGGTGGTGCCGACCATTCGACCGGATACGCTCTTCGTCCCGTACCACTATGGTCACGAGCACTCGGTCAACCAGCTCACGAATCCGGCGGTCGAGCCAAATGCGAAAATTCCGGAATATAAGGTCTGCGCGGCCACCGTGGAGAAGCTCTCCGCTCCCACCGCGCCTTCAGGCCCGGGAGGTGTCACTACCAACTTTACCGCCGAGAACGCTCCAAAGATGTTCCCATACACAGTGGGGGAAACGAAGGAACAGCCAGCAAAGGAAACGAAGGCCTTCTAAGCCGAAAGGAGAAGTACATGCCTGTCAAGACCCTGTTCGTTGATCCAGCGCGCTGCATAGGCTGCCGTGCCTGCGAGGCGGCTTGCCGGGAATGCGATTCGCACAAAGGCGAGAGTATGGTCATGGTTGACTTTGTGAACCGCGGGCTGAGCGTGGCGACGCAGCCAACCGTTTGCATGCATTGCGAAGATCCCCTCGCACCCTGCGCCCAGGTTTGCCCGGTTATGGCGATCCTGTTTACCTCCGATGGCGTCGTACAGCAGGCCGACCCTTCCCGCTGTATAGGCTGTCGCAACTGTGGCTATGCCTGCCCCTTTGGAGTGCCGAAGTTCGACGTGAAGGCGCGCCTGATGAAGAAGTGCAACCTGTGTTACGATCGCACCAGCCAGGACATGAAGCCATGGTGTGCCCAGGTTTGTCCGACGCAGGCACTGTGGTATGGAAACTACGAGGAATTTATCAACCAGCGCGAGGGACACGCGGTGAACCTCACTGGCTTTGGCACACAATCAGTGCGCACGAAGGTCTACCACGTCCTGCCCGAGGAGACGCCGCGCCTGGACCTGGCAGCTTTACTGGATGAGGCCCGCGCTCAAGGAGAACGCGGCGCAGGAAATCAGCCACGAGAGGAGGCATGGGTGCTATGATGCAAAAAAGTCGACCTACGCCGGCGGAACAAGAGTTTGCCCGTGGTCGGCGGAGATTTGGGCGTTGGCGCGCTGAATTTCCGTATCATTGGGATGCTGAAGAGTTTGTCTCGCGGCGCGAACTGCTGCGCCTGGCCGTGATGACCTCGGGAGCCCTCTTCGCCGCCACTGCCGGAATAGCCGCCCTCAACTACCTGAAGCCGCTGCGTACAGTAAGCAGGCAGTTGATCGCGCCAGCGTCAGCTGTGCCTCCTGGCGGCGTGCACTATTTCCAGTATCCCACGGCCGAAGACTCCGCCATCTTGCTCCATCTACCAGATGGACGCTTTGTCGCCTATAGCGGTAAATGTACGCACCTTTCCTGTGCCGTCTACCACGATCAACAGAGTGGGAA
>CATPCK010000454.1 GCA_955652655.1 uncultured Ktedonobacteraceae bacterium
AACTAGCGTCACCAGCCGCGAACAAGCCATTCGCCTGGTACACACGTGTGATACATTAGCACGCCTCAATGACCGGCGCGCGGTTCAGCCTATGCTCCACCTGGCTAATCGCGTTGTAGATATCGAAGGACGCATGGCACGACCCAAGCGGCGCGATAACCTATCCTTCGACGATGAGCAAATCCCTGGAAGTATTGTCTACGCGGCTATCATACGTGCTTTGGGACAGTTCAATGATCGCGCCACGCTAGACTTTATACTGCGCGCCTACAATGACTTTGATCCGTTTGTACGCGTGGAGGTGCTTGAAGCGTTGAAACGCATTGATCCAACTGGAGAGGATGCCAGGGGCAAGGCTACTGTGCGCGAGGCACTGAACGATCCACGCGATTCAATTGTACGTACCGCCTGTAATGTTGTCACACAATATCGTGACACAAGCGCGATTCCCACTCTCCAGCACATCACGGAGACACGCCCAGAGGTCGCGGCTGCTGCTTATGATGCGCAGCGGCAGTTGGGAAGTAATTAACTAAGAAGAAAGAGGAGGTAGCTGATGTCACCTGCTACCTCCTCTTTCTTCTTATTAGTCCTAATTCGGCTCCTCTATTGCGCGGGAGGCGGAGCAGTTGGAGGAGAAACAAGCGGGACGATTGGCAGCATGACTGAGGAGGGATGCTCATTATCATGCAGAATGGTCTGGTGAGCGACAGCTAACTCGTCGTCAGCACCAATATCATGGCCAGTGTTGGGGTTGCGGTCCCAACGCGGGAAGTTGCTACTGGTGATATCCAAACGGATGGTATGACCTGCCTTGAAGACATTGCTGGTCGCCCAGAGATCGATCTCGTATTCATAGGCTTTGCCTGGCTCGATAAGCGTTGGCTGCTCGCCTTTGGAGAAGTGGCGATAGCGAGCGCGAATGATCCCATCGGTCAAATTCTGCGCATAGCCATCAGGATAGACATCGACCAGGCGCGCCACAAAATCGGTGTCCGGTGCGCTTGATGATGCCCAAAGGTGCACGGTTATGGGGCCTGTCACTTCAACATCCTGCTCTAAGACCGGGGTTGTATACACCAGGACATCTGCGCGGCTTTCTGTCTCGCGCTGATCAAATGGGCCAGGCCTGAACTCTGGAGTCATCAAAAGGGAGCCGCCGCGAGTAATCACCGGATTAGCAGGATCATAGTCATACTGATCAGGGGATTCGGAACCGGGGCTCTCAGCGCTCAACAGGCCATTGCCACGTAAAGAATTGGCTTGCCCGCCACTATGCAGGTAATAACGGGTGTTGACTGCACGCGCCAGGGGCCATTCTTGTTCATCACGCCAGACATTGGCTCCCATGACGAAGAGCTTGACTGGGGCTTCACGCACTATACCTGTATCGATGCCCTTGAGCCAGTGATCAAACCAGCGTACCTGCAAGCTGACAAGATCAATCTGCAAGTCGATAAAGGCGGCGGAAGAGGCGAAGCCAAAATTGAGTTCACCGATAGGATTAGAATAACCGGAGTGCGTCCATGGCCCGATGAGCAGTTTGCTCTGGCGAGCTTCCGGCGAACTACCTTGCTCACGCATGATCTTAAAATTGTTGATGGTATCTTTGAGGAAGATATCGTACCAGCCACCAATGTTGAAGCTAGGAGCGGTGGCGTTCTCATGCTTCCCAAGAATGGTCATCGATTTGACCTGGTTGTTTTCGCGGTCTAGCTGCCCGGCGAAATTCTCAAAGAAATGGTGAGCTATATTATGGCGCTTAAGAGGCGCAAATTCTGAAAGCGGCAGGGATGAGTAACCCTCGTGGGCAAGGGCATCCATCTCTTGCGCCAGCAAATAGATGCTGCGCCCAAGGGATTGGGGATCACCACGGTGGCGGCGCATGAGCACATTGAGGCCCATCATGAGATTCCAACTTGCCAGGGTGCCAAGCTCTATGGCTCCCCCACGCGATATCACACCATTCAAGGGATCGTTCCAGGTGACAAGGGGTACCATGGCTTTGAGGGCTGCTGGCTGGTGAACGGCTGCCGACCACTGGGTAAAGCCATAGTAGGAGGCGCCAAAGACACCGACATTGCCATTGCTGTAATGCAATCTGGATGCCCATTCAATGGTATCGACACCGTCTAACGCCTCGTTGATGAAAGGCGTCCATTCACCACCAGAACTCATGCGTCCACGGGTATCCTGTATGATGACGACGTAGCCACGTCGCGCTACTTGAGTCGGATCCAATATCGAGGTGGCGATAGGAAAATCTTTCCCATAGGGTAAGCGCGTCAGAAGCACAGGCCATTTTCCCTCACCTACAGGTCTATAGACGTTGGCACGCAAGATAGTGCCGTCTCTCATTCTGGCAGGAACATCAAAATCGATGGCGATCTGTTGACCCAATGGCATTGCCATAGCAGGAAGGCTCCTCTTTGTTGAAAATGATACTATTGTCATAGTATGAAGTTTTGTCTTAGAGGGTATCATACAACTTCTGTCGAAAGGTGCGCAATTGCACAATTGTCCTGTTGACACCCCATGCTCGATTAGCTATACTCAGTCCATTCGATAGTGGAACATCTTTCCACTCTTCAGAACAGATGAGACAGCAATGCTGGGGAAAGATATGCGACATGGAGAAACGCTGGAGGGCGAAAAAACTGTCCAAATTGTTCATCGTATTGCTGCCGTTCTGCGAGCTTTTGGCAATAAAGGATTGCTCGGCATTACTGACCTGGCTAACGTAACGGGGTTACCCAAGTCCACCACCCACCGGCTGGTCACCGCCCTGGTCAACGAGGGCCTGCTGGTACAGGACGAGGACAATCATAAATACACTCTGAGTCTTCGTGTCACCGCCCTCAGTGCCAGCATCCTCAGTTCCCACATAGTACGAAAATCCGCCAGGCCAATTCTGATGGAACTGCGCGACCAGACCCATGAATCTGTCCACCTCGCTGTCCTGGAAGGGCTGGAAGCTGTTATCATCGACACGGAAGATTCGTATTTTTTCGTGCGTGCGGTCAACGTGCCAGGACAACATCTCCCCGCACACGCCGTCTCCACAGGGAAGGTGCTGCTGGCCTATCAATGGGAGGCGCGATTGCGTGAGATACTGAGCCACGCGACGCTGGCGCGCTACACCGAGAACACTATTACC
>CATPCK010000455.1 GCA_955652655.1 uncultured Ktedonobacteraceae bacterium
TGACCAATCGGGTGTATCGCCACCGGGGATATAGCGCGAGCCAATCACCAGGTCTGCATGTTCGATCGCTTTCAAGAAATCGGGTAGATAGCGCGGGTCGTGTGAGAAATCGGCATCCATTTCAAAGGCCGCGTCGTAATCATGCTCAATCGCATACTTGAAGCCGGCGATATAAGCCTTTCCCAGCCCCGCTTTCTCCGTGCGGTGCATCACATTCACCCGCGGATCCTCGTCGCGTATCTCGTCTGCTAGTTTTCCCGTGCCATCGGGTGAATTATCATCAACGATCAGCACGTCTGTATCGGTTGCATACAAGAAAATCTCTTGTAAGAGTGGACGTAAGTTGTCAATTTCATTATACGTTGGGATAATAATGATAGTCTTCATATAGCTTTATCTCCATTCCTTGCTGTTACCGGTGCAGACTCTAATCCTCGCTGGCGTTCAGACACAGGTAAGGTAGGTAAGGTGCTGTTAGTGGTTTCGTGTTCTAATCCAGGTGCAGTGTTCTCCTCCTCACTATCCTCTTTCATAGGAATACCAGTATGTTGAGTTGCTCGGAAGATGAGCAGGGCAACCACGCCTAACCCCAGACCAAACCATAGCGTACAGAGACGAATGAGTAACGTCGCCGCACCTCCTAGCGTTGCTGAAGTCGTTACAAGCAAACGAGTAAGCCCCAACATACTACCATCGGCTGTGCCTAACCCTCCCGGCAGACCCGAAGCCGACCCAATCAGCGATGATACAGATAAAATAAATGTAGACTTGAGAAGCAAGTCGGGGCTGGGTGCAATCCCCAGGCCGGTAAAGACAAAATACAGGGCCACGCATTCGCCTGACCACGAGATAACGCCAATCGATACAGCCAGCAGTAAAGGGCGCCACTGTAATAGCGTATAGGAACTTTCATAGAAGGCACGTACCAGGTGGGCGATTCGCGCCATGAATGGCAACCGCTCCCCGGAACTCAGTATCGCCAGTGAAAGCGTCCTGTTCTGGATAAGCAGAATACCTGCCACGCCAACCAACAACAAGATAAGCAGCACCGCCCAGTTAAAGCGGTAGAGTGCCAGCCCGGTTGTTGCCAGGATGAGCATCGCCAGTCCATCGCTCAGACGCTCAGCCACGATGATCGGTGAAGTACGGCTGATTGGTGCTCCCGTAGTGCTCTTCAACAGGTATGATTTCAGCAATTCGCCTACTTTGCCAGGGGTAATCGCCATAGAGAGTCCCGACAGGAAAATCAACAGGCTTTTCATCCAGGGGACATGCACCTCCAGGCGTTTGAGAAAATATTGCCATTTGAAAAAACGGCAGACATAGTTGAAGAGTGTCAGCGCCAGGATGAGTGGCAGATATACCCAGCGGAAATGGGCTAATGCTCCCAGCATTTGCGGTATATCTGCATAAAGAGCAACGGCTGTTGTTACAACGAATGCCAATACCAGCGAAAATACAATACTGGTACGTATCTTGCGTATGTGCAAACCCACTCTCCCCTTACTTTGGCAAAATGTAGAGTACGAAAATAACAATTGCTACGCACAACACAACGGTCCCAAGCATGTGCCGGTCACGTAATAACACCTCATCCGGACTTCCACCTTCCATACGCATGTGAACCAGGTAGAGATAACGGAACATGCCATAGAGCACCAGCGGAATAGTGATCATAAGGCGATGATTACCTGTTGGCCCCTGGAACGTGTACAGGCTGTAGGACATAATGGTTGCAGCTGTAACGATGGTAATCATCTGGTCTAGCATAGGGAGGCTATACTCTTTGAGTATTTGCCGGTGATTGCTGGCCCGATCCTCTAATAAAATGAGCTCGTGACGTCTCTTATTGAGTGCGAGGAAAAGCGACAGGAGGATAGTCACCAGGTACAGCCACGGTGAGATAGAGACAGGCACAACTACAGCGCCAGCCAGGATGCGCAATACAAAACCGCTGGCAATGATAAAAACATCGAGCAAGACAACATGCTTCAAACGTATGCTGTAGAGTACCATGAGCAGCAGATATGTCACAAGAGTAGCGGTGAAAAGCAGGTTTGCTCCGCCCATAGTAGCGAAGATATCTCGCTGAACGTGAATAGGAATCGTAAAGATCAGCGCGGTCAGCCCGCTGCTTACCACCAACAGTACGCCCATAGCCGTCACAGCCCACGGAATGGGTAGGCTGCCAGAGGCCATTGGACGATTTCGTTTCGTCGGGTGGTGGCGATCGTTCTCCAGGTCCAGTAGATCATTCAGCAGGTAGATGAAGCTGGAGGCCAGGCAAAATGCGACAAATGCCAATCCCACTCGCTCAAACGACTCGAAGGTAAATAACTGTTGGGCAAAGACTAATCCAACGAAGATCGCCAGGTTTTTTATCCATTGCCGTGGACGCATAGTGACCATGAGCGCCAATATTCGGCCCTTAATACCCGGTTGACGTGGGACCGGAAGCGCCCCGGTCGTTGTCGAACACTGTACTTCGCTTTGCTGTTCCGTTTGTTTCTCTATAGCCATAATCTTCTGTTCAGCAGTACCATTCACTATTCTTAAAAAAAAGAAAATAAAGAAAACCTTGTCGAATTCGTAGAGCACTAGCCCTGATAGGGAGCAAAATTATCGCTTTTCATTAACTTCTCTTTAAAACGGATTGCGTTGAATACGGGTAACAAAAGTAGCCCGTAGTACGGGCTACCTTATAAGGGAGAACAGCCGTAGTTTAGTAAATGCGCCGCTTCAATTCGCTGATACGATGGAGTGTGATTTTGTGTTTATCGGTACTTATAAAGTTTTTATCAGTAAAGTATCCCATCACCTTGTTGACGCTCTCACGGGATGCACCAACCATCGAAGCTATCTCTTGCTGCGTCAAACGTACGTCTATGCGCGTCCCATCGCCAACTTTGGTGCCGTGTGTATCAGCCAGCTCCAGCAACTTCTTTGCCACGCGTCCATAAACGTCCAGGAAGATTAAGTCTTCTACCATTTGATCGGTGCTTCGCAGCCGCCTGGTGAGCACTTCTATGATCTGTATCGCTATCTTGGGGTTCTTCATGATGGCGTTGTGGAAGTCGCTCCGCTGTAGCGTATAGCACTCAACTTTTTCCAGCGCGACTGCATCTGCGGAGCGCGGTAACCCGTCGAGGATGGCGAATTCTCCAAAGCACTCACCCTTCCCAAAAACGACGAGTGAGATCTCCTGTCCATCAGGACTGATCAGGCAGATTTTGACCTTGCCTTCCTTTATAACATAGAGAACCTGGCCAGGGTCTTCGCGATGAAATATCACCTCACCATTGCGGAATGTCCGTCGTTTTGCCAACGACATCAGTCCGCGAATATCTTCGTCCGCCAGGCCAGCAAAAAGTGGCACCTGTTTCAAATATATCGCTTCATTCTCCATTGCCATATGCTATTTCCTTCATAAAACTACTTTGGATGGATACTGATCATGACCGTATACTAGCTTACTTTGCCACTTCATGCAAGAGTCGTATCGTGAAGGGTCTACGTCCTTTTAGGGGATAGAGAACCATCTCGCATGAAACTTGATTTTTATTCACACATTGGTTAATCTTAACTCAATGCAAAGCTCTATTTTTAGTTTCGTCTACCCGGAAGAACGACCTCAGAGGAGAACACTATGACAGTGACGCAAACAAATCCATCCGTCTCCTCCACCGACCAGGGAGAACCCCGGTGGAGTTACACCAGCGCTACCAGCGATACCCCGCTCCTGGGCCTCACGATTGGTGACATGTTTGATCAAACCGTTGAGAAGTATCCCGATCACCCCGCCCTTATCTCCCGCCAACAAAACATCCGCCTGACCTATCGCGGACTCCAGGCGCAGGTCAACCAGTGTGCGAAAGGATTGTTGCAGCTGGGTTTCCAGAAGGGCCAGCGCGTCGGCATCTGGTCACCTAATCGTGCCGAATGGTGCATCATCCAGTTTGCCACCTGCAAGATAGGCGTGATCCTCGTCAACATTAACCCGTCATATCGGCTGCACGAGCTGGAATACGCCCTCACGCAATCCGGCTGTAACGGTCTCGTACTTGCCCCCGAGTTCAAGGCCTCCAACTACACTGAAATGGTCACCACTCTGGCACCAGAACTAAACGAGTGCAAGGCGGGGAAATTGCAGGCGGCCAGGCTACCCGATCTGACGACGGTTATCCGCCTTGGCTCAGAGAAGCTGCCCGGCATGTTCAGCTGGGAAGAGGTCATGGCAATGGGCACCTCAGTCAGCGACGAACAACTCGCGACACAGCAGCAAGAGCAAGAGTTTGACGACCCCATCAACATCCAGTATACCAGCGGCACCACGGGCTTCCCCAAGGGCGCTACCCTCAGCCACCACAACATCCTGAACAATGGCTATTTCGTAGCTCGTCTGCAGAACTTCACCCA
>CATPCK010000456.1 GCA_955652655.1 uncultured Ktedonobacteraceae bacterium
GGCAATGGAGCAGTATGCTGCCCAACTGGAGCGTGAAGTCAAAGAGCGTACTGCAGAATTGGAGCGGCGCAATCAGGAATTGAGCAAGTATGCTGCCGATATGCGGACATTGCACCATGAACTTACAGAGGCACAGAAGCGACAGATGCTCGCGGATGACCGTAGTCGTATTGCTCAAGAATTGCATGATCGTGTGCAGCAGACGCTCTTTACCATTGGTCTAAAAGCTGATTGGGTGATAGGGCAATTACCTCCTGAAACGGCATTAATTCACCCATTGCATTTGATCAAACAGCTTGCCTCTCTGGGAACGGCACAAGTGCGCGATGCCATTTTTGCCCTCTCTATGGCTGAATTGCAAGAGGGTGGCCTGGTCAGTGTGCTGTTCACATTGATTCGTGATTTGCGGGAAGCCACTTCTATCGAGGCTGACCTGGTGGTGTCAGAACTAGTAATACCTCTCCCAGGGCGTATTGAAAGCGCTTTCCTCACTATTGCCCAGGAAGCGCTCTCGAATGTGCGACGCCACGCGCAGGCAACGATTGTGATTGTTACCTTACAAGTAACCAGTGAACAGGCAATGCTGGTGGTACAAGACAATGGCATTGGCCTCTCCCAGCACGTTCTTCAAAGCTATCGGAGCAACGCAACACACCTCGGCCTCAAGGGTATGCGTAATCGTCTTGAAGAACTTGATGGCCAATTTTCGCTGGTAAATGGCGAAGAGGGTGGATTAATTGTAAAGGCGGTGGTGCCTCTATGATTCACCTGGTAATTATCGATGATCATGAGATGGTGCGTGAAGGACTCAAGGCTATACTTGTGACCGAACCTGATTTTTCCATTGCTGGCGAGGCGGCTAATGCGGAGCAGGCACTCGAGTTGATAGAACGTCTACGGCCAGAAATAGCATTGCTTGATGTACGGTTGCCAGGTGTGAGTGGGATAGAGGTCTGTCGAATTGTTACGGAACAATATCCTGAGACCGCCATCATTATCTTGACGACCTATACAGATGAGCAACTCATAGCGCAATGTATTCAGGCAGGTGCCAAAGGATTCATCCTCAAAGATGTTGAGCGATTTGACCTCAAACGTGCTATCCGGGCTGTAGCACGGGGCGAAGCCGCTATTGATACCAAAGCTGCAGCGGCCATCCTGGCCCAGCTTCGTCGCATTCCCCTGGAACAAAAAGAACCAATAAAAGAGTCACTCAGTTCACAACAGATTGTCATTCTGCGCCTGGTTGCCCAGGGGCTGTCCAGTCGCGAAATTGCCACCCAGCTCTATTTCAGTGAAAATACCGTCAAGGGTTATGTCCAGGAGATTCTGCACCGGCTAGGCGTGAAAAACCGTACCGAGGCTGTGATGGTTGCCGTCAAACAGGGGTGGCTCTGATTTACCTCCATTCGTATGTCGCAGATTACCTCCTTTTGGAGGTAACAACAAGGGGCAACAGAGGATTATACTGGTTTATGTTGGAGTGCTGCACACTCCAAAGCGCTTTCCTCCCTATGGTCTGACGTATTTATCCAATGAAGCGCAGGAATATGCGCGTTTACGGCTATTTGATGGAGGTGAAAATTTGATTCCTGGTTCCTTTGATTATGTAGTAGCGAACAGCGTTTCAGATGCTGTCTCCCTACTGCAACAACATGGCGACGAAGCCAAAATCCTGGCAGGAGGTCAGAGCCTCATTCCCCTTTTGCGTTTTCGCCTGGCTAATCCGTCGGTCTTGATCGACATCAATCGCATTGATGGTTTGGAGTACATCCAGGAGACGGACGGTACATTGCGCATTGGCGCAATGACCCGTGAAGCGGAATTAGATAACTCCGACCTCATTCGCGAACGCTACCCCATCCTGCTTGATACCTCGAGTTTGATAGCCGATCCTGTAGTGCGAAATTGGGCCACAGTTGGTGGCAATCTTGCCCATGCTGATCCTGGCAACAATCATCCCGCAACTATGTTGGCACTTGGTGCATCTGTAGTAGCTGTAGGCCCCGATGGCGAGCGTATTATGCCCATTGATGAGTTTTTTACTGATAATTCTTTTGAGACTACGCTTCGCTCCAATGAAATCTTAACTGAGATTCGCGTACCAGCGCCTACAGACCAGAGTGGGGGAGCGTATTTTCAGCTCGAGCGCAAGGTTGGTGATTATGCTATAGCTGGAGTAGCGGCTTATGTTCGATTGAATAACGCTGGACAAGTTACCTACGCAGGCATTGGACTAACGAATGTTGGACCGACTCCGATCAAGGCGCGAAATGCCGAACAATTTCTGCTCGGTAAAGCCCTGGATGATGCAAGTATTCACCAGGTCGCTGATATGGCTGCTGCCGCTGCACAGCCCACGAGTGATACACGCGGTCCTGCAGAATACAAGCGGGCTATGGTTCGCACACTCGCAGTTCGTGCTTTGCAAAAGGCGCATGGCCGCGCTACAGGAGGGGAATAGCATGAGTACACATCATATTCATGTCACCATCAACGGGACTGCCACCGAGGGTGATGTCGAATCACGTATGCTTCTAGTCCATTGGATTCGTGATGGTTTGCAATTGACTGGCACACATATTGGTTGTGATACTACGGCCTGTGGTGCTTGCACTATTCTTGTCGATGGTAAAGCTACCAAATCTTGCACTATGTTTGCTGTCCAGGCGAACGGTCGCCAGATTATGACCGTTGAGGGCCTGGAACAGGATGGCAAACTCCATCCATTGCAGGAAGGTTTCCACGAGAAACACGCCTTGCAATGTGGGTATTGCACACCAGGGATGATGATGGCAGGGTTGGCTCTCTTGCAGCGTAACCCTAACCCAAGTGAACATGAGATTCGTGTAGGCATTTCTGGCAATTTGTGTCGCTGTACTGGTTATATCAATATCGTGAAAGCCATACAGTACGCCGCCGAGAAAATGCGGATCTCTGAGGAGCTGTCAGTGCCAGCGAAGGTAGCACTAGCAAGGGAGGCGAATAATGGCGACTGAAGTATTTAAACATGGCCTGGGAGAACCATACAAGCGCAAGGAAGATGCTCGCTTTATTCGTGGAGAGGGCAACTATGTCGATGATGTGCAACTGAAAGGGATGCTCTACGGTGATATCGTGCGTAGTCCCTATGCTCACGCGCTCATCAAGAATATCGATATTAGTGAGGCGATGAAAGTACCCGGCGTGTTGGCGGTCATTACGGGTAAAGATCTGGATGCCGCTGGACTGGCCTGGATGCCCACCCTTTCAGGGGACACGGAGGCAGTGCTCGCGCTGGATCGAGTACACTTCCAGATGCAAGAGGTTGCTTTCGTCGTTGCCACCAGTCGCTATGCCGCAGCAGATGGCGCGGCCGCTGTCGATGTCGAATATGAACCTCTGCAAGTGGTCATTGATGCCAAAAAGGCTCTTGATCCTGACGCCCCGTTGCTGCGACCGGATAAGAAAGATAAACAACCCACAAACCAGATTTACCATTGGGAGACAGGCGAGAGAACTGAAACCGACGCGGACTTCGCCGAGGCAGAAGCCAATGGCGTTGTTGTCAAGCAGGATATGTATATTCCGCGTATTCACCCGGCTCCTATCGAGACGTGTGGCTGTGTCGCTGATTACAAGAAAGCGACCGGTAAATTGACTGTGTGGCTTACTTCGCAAGCACCGCACGCACATCGTACGCTCTTTGCTATTGTCGCTGGTCTGCCTGAGCACCGTATCCGCATTATCTCTCCTGATATTGGTGGTGGTTTTGGCAACAAGGTGCCCATCTATCCTGGCTATGTGTGTGCTGTTGTGGCGTCTCTCACCACAGGTAAGCCCGTCAAGTGGATTGAAGACCGCTCTGAGAATATTGGTAGCACAGGCTTTGCTCGTGACTACCATATCCACGCGGAGATAGCTGCCGACAAAGACGGTAATGTGAAGGCATTAAAAGTCCATACGCTGGCGGACCATGGCGCATTTGATGCCGCAGCGCAACCAACCAAATTCCCTGCAGGACTATTCCACATCTGTACAGGCTCCTATGACTTCAAACATGCATTTGTCGATGTGGATGCGGTCCATACCAACAAAGCTCCTGGTGGCATTGCCTATCGATGTTCGTTTCGCGTAACTGAGGCTTCGTACTTGATTGAGCGTATGATGGATACGCTTGCTCATGATCTTGGGAAAGACCCGGCGCAACTACGCCTGCAAAACTTCATTAAACCAGAAGCTTTCCCCTATCGCTCGGCACTTGATTGGACGTTCGATAGTGGAAACTATGAAGGCGCTTTGAGGCTGGCAATGAAGAACATTGACTATGAGGGGTTGCGTCGAGAACAGGCCGAAAAACGTGCTCGGGGAGAACTGATGGGGATTGGTATCTCCAGCTTTACTGAGATCGTCGGCGCTGGCCCTGGTAAACACTTTGATATTGCCGGCATCGAGATGTTCGACAGTTGCGAAATACGCGTCCATCCGACGGGCAAGATTCTCGCGCGCATCGGCGTACAGACGCAGGGGCAGGGACATGAAACTACCTTTGCTCAGATTATTGCGGCGGAACTGGGTATGTCACCTGATGATGTGGATGTCGAGCATGGCGATACCGATACAGCACCCTATGGGCTAGGGACCTATGCCAGCCGGAGCACGCCAGTAGCCGGTGCCGCTACCGCACTGGCGGCACGTAAAGTACGGGATAAAGCAAAGAAGATCGCTGCCTATCTGCTGGAGGTCGGTGAAGATGACCTCGAGTGGGAACCGGGGCGCTTCTTCGTCAAGGGAGCGCCTGGTAAGGGTAAGACCATACAAGAGCTGGCTTTTGCTGCCTATTCAAATTGCCCACCATTCCTGGAGCCAGGTCTAGAGGCCGTGAACTACTATGATCCTCCCAATCTCACCTATCCGTTTGGGAGCTACATCTGCGTTGTAGAGATCGATAGAGGTACGGGCCAGGTGCATATTCGTCGCTTTATGGCGGTGGATGACTGCGGCACAATAATAAATCCTATGGTAGTTGAGGGACAGATCCATGGCGGTTTGACACAAGGGCTTGCGCCAGCTCTGTATGAAGAGTTGTCTTTTGACGAAAACGGGAATATCCTGACTGGGAACTTCCAGGACTACCTGATTCCTACTGCAATGGAGACTCCACACTGGGAAACGGATAGAACTGTTACGCCATCACCACATCATCCTATCGGAGCCAAGGGGGTCGGTGAGTCGCCGACTGTCGGTGCTCCACAAGCGATAGTCAATGCTGTTGTTGATGCCCTTGCACATCTTGGTGTGCGTCACATTGACATTCCGATAACCCCATGGAAGGTGTGGA